>CALAEG010000044.1 GCA_937890965.1 uncultured Caulobacteraceae bacterium
CATACGAGAGTGGTCAGTGACTGGAGTTCAGACGTGTGCTCTTCCGATCTCGCACCACCTGGCCGGCCAGGTGGTGCGCGGCGTCAAGGCGCTGGAGCACTATATCGGCACGGACGGGTTCGCGGTGCTCGGCCGCCTGACCGTCGCCGACTGCACGCTCGTTCCCGCCCTCTTCCTGATCGAGAATGTCATCCCGACGGTCGACGTCGAGGATCCCATCCCTGGCCAGCCCAAGGTGGCGGCCTATTGGGCGGCGATCCAGCAGAACCCGCACGCCGCGCGCATCCTGGTCGAGCTGCACCGGGGCCTCGCCGAACGCCGCGAACTGATCCGCAAGGCCGCGGAAAAGGCGGCGGCGGCGTCATAGCCACCCGCCGAGCGGTATTCCATCGCTCGGCAAAGGCGTCGCGCCACCCATCATCGCCCGGCTTGTTCGGGCGACCCATGAACACTCACCTCGGAAGGCGACCATGGGTGGCCCGAACAAGTCGGGCCATGACGAAAAAGAGGGACAAGTACGCGCGCCGCCCGCGATTGACAGGGCGCCCCGGCGGCTGAGATAGTTAGCCTAACGAACAAAAAACAAGGCGCGGTCTTGGGGCGGGAACGGCATCCGAACGATCTGGCGCACCAGCTGCAGCGCCTGGTGCTGCGGCTCAATCGCGAACTGCGCGCGCACAATGCCGGCGCGGGCGCCTCGAACGCCGACGCCATGCTGCTGGCCGAGGTGCGCCACAGCCCCGGCCTCGGCGTCTCCGAACTGGCGGCCATCGAAAACGTCTCGCGCTCGGTGATGAGCGAGCGGGTCAAGCGCCTGGAGCAGGCCGGCCTGATCGCCAGCGATCCCGGCGTCCAGCCGGACCGTCGGCGCGTCGCCCTGGCGATCACCGAGGCCGGCCACGACCTTTTGGAACAGATCACCGCCCGGCGCCGCGCCTGGATGGCCGAGCGACTGACCGCCTTGTCGCCGGAGGAGCGTGAGGCCGTGCAGGTCGCGGTGACCTCGCTGGAACGGATCACCGGCCAGGCCAGACCCAAGACCCTCAAATCAAAGCTGGGAGGAAAGACATCATGAGACATCTGACCCGACGATTGCGCGACATCCTGTTGGCGCTCTTTACGCTAAGCGCCCTTGGCGCCGGTTCGGCCATGGCCCAGGCCGCGCCGCACATGCTGCTGGGCGTCGACTGTTCGGCGCCGCCGCTTTGGCATTGCCCGGACACCGAGTGCCAGGCGGCGGTGGTCACCCAGGCCGGCCCGACCGTCGAAATGAAGACCCGGCGGCCCTTCTTCCTGGACTGCCCGTCCGACTACAAGCCCGGCGACAAGGTCAATATCCTGCTCAGCCTGCACGGCGCGGGATCCTACGCCAACTGGCAGCGCAACTACTTCCCGGCCATGGACGTGAAGGACAAGTACCGGCTGGTCATCATCACGCCCAGCTCGCCGACCCGGGTCTGGAGCGAGGCCGACGACGAATACCTGCACAATATCGTCGACCTGGTGGTTGGCACCATCGGCAAGGATAATGTCGACCACTTCATCCTGGCCGGCCACAGCCAGGGCGGCATGACCTCCAACCGGATCATCTGCACCGACTATTTCAAGGACAAGGTCGATGTGCGCATCAGCCTGTCGGGCGGACGCATCGGGCCGACCACCCCGGCGGGCAAGGGCTTCGGCCCCGGCGGACCGCAGATCTACAAGAGCGGCCAGCCCTACACCGCGCCGCCGCCGTTCCGCTTCCCCGTCGCCGCGGCGGGCCCGCCGGGCGGGGCCTGCGACTATTCCTTCATCTTCTCGAACGGTGAGAACGAGTCGATTCCCACCACCACCTCGCCGCTCGCCGACAAATACGCCTGCGCCGCGCGCGTGCAGTTGCCGGACGTGATCGACCCCAAGGCCGGCTATGTCTGGGACTCCACCCGCCAGGACCCGGGCACCGACGGCTGGGGCCATTATCCCAAGTCCGGCCGGGCGCTGGTCTATCAGTTCCCCAACTGCAAGGACGGCCGGGTGGTCGCCGACGTCGTGAAGATCGGCAAGGGCCACACCGAGGGCTACGAGCCGAACATCACCGAGGCGATCATCGCCTTGGCGGTCTCCGCCAAGGGCGGCAAGATCGCCAACGGCTCGTGGACGCCGCCCGTGCCGACGCCGCCGGCCCGCAGTCCGTTCGGCTGAGTCTAGAGCGGGTCGAGGAAAAGTGTGAAGCGGTTTTCCGCCCGCAACCCGCTCTAAAACCTTAGGAATCGATCACGCGCTACGCCTGGGCCGGCTCAGGCGTAGCGTCCGGCGCCAAAGCGGAGATGGCGTCGTCGACGCTGTTGAACAGGCGGCCTTTGCCCAGGGCCGCGGACAGGCCCAGCCTGGCGAACGCGGCCTGGGCGTCATAGGCCTCGAGGCGGGCGACGGCGAGGATCACCCCGGCGGCGCGGGCGCGGGCGATCACGTCCTTGAAGATCTCGGCGGCGGTGAAGTCGATATCGATGACCCCCGTGGCCTCCAGCACCAGCAGCTTCACCGCGCCTGATCCGGGCGCCATGGCCTCCAGCATGACGTGGCGAAACGTGTAGGCGTTGAGGAAGGACAGTGGCGCCTGGAACCCGACCACCACGACGCCGGCCAGGGTCTCACCCTTGGCGGTCGGGGTCGTCGGCCACCAGACCGTGGTGCCGGCGACGCGGTGCAGCCGATAGCTGCGTGGCCGAACGCTCGACCACATGCCGTAAAGCACCGACAGCCCGACGCCGATGGCGACGCCGCTCTCGATCGGCAGCACCACGATCGCCGCCGCCGTGCCCAGGATGAGCAGGAACTCGACCGGGCTGGTCGCGGCCACCGCGCGCATCTGCCTGACCCGGATGATCCGCACGGCGACGAACAGCAGCACCCCCGCCAATGCCGCGTGCGGCACGTGGGTCAAGAGTCCCGTGCCGAAAACCAGCAGCAGCACCACCACCGCGACGGCGAAGAGCCCGGCCAGTTGCGAGCGGCCGCCGCTTTCGGAGACGATCCCAGTCCTTGGCGGGCTGGCGTCGACTGGAAAGGCGCCGAACAGCCCGGCCAGCAGGTTGGCGCCGCCCAGGCCCAGATAGTCGCCATCGATGTCCGGCGGCTCGCCCGGATTGGAGGGAAAGGACCGCGCCGTCGCCCCGGTCTGCACCATGGCCACCAGCGCGATCAGCAGCGCCAGCGGCAGCATCTGCAAGAGCTGGCTCAAGGTGATCGTCGGGATGGCGAACAGCGGCAGGCCGCTGGGAATGACGCCAAGAACCGCGACGCCATGCGCCTCCAGGCCAAGGCTGGCGACCGCCCAGGTCGCCAGCACCAGGCCAATCAGCGCGCCGGGAACCCGCGCGCTGAGCAGGTGCGCGCCGGCGGTGATCGCCAGCACGCCGCCGGCTATGGCCGCGGCGTAGAGATTGGCCTGCGGCGCCACGCGCCAGAGGCTGGCCAGCTGCTGCAGCAGATTTCCACCCGATCCGGCGACGCCAAGGGCCACCGGCGCCTGGGAGGCGATGATGTGAACCGCGATGCCGGCGAGGAACCCCATGGTCACCGGCGATGACAGCACGCCGGCGATCCAGCCCATCTTGGCCAGGCCGGCGACGAAGATGATGGCCCCGACCATCAGGGCAAGCGCCGTAGCCAGGGTCAGATACTGCGGCGAGCCCGCGCCGGCGATCAGGGCCAGGCCGCCAAAGAAGATCGGCGTGATCGTCGAATCGGCGCCCACCGACATGAAGCGGTTCGATCCGAAGACCAGGAAGGCCAGGCTGGCGGCGATGAAGGCGAAGAAGCCGTACTGCGGCGGCAGGCCGCCCAGCCTGGCCGTGGCCATCTGCTCGGGAATGACGATCGCCGCCAGCGTCAGGCCGGCGATCAGATCCGGCGCGATGAAGCCCGGCCGATAGCCGGCCAGGGAGCGGAAGACCGGCCAGCGCGCGCTCATGGGTTGGGCTCGGCCGGGCATGTCTTGCCGCCGAGAGGACAGTTGAACCAGTATTTGCTGGCGATCGCCCAGGGCGTGGCGGCGAACCTCTGATGCAGCAGCGTCCAGGCGGCCTTGGAATAGGTGCCGTGCGGACCGTCGGAATAGCAGCCATAGTGGGTGGTCTTCACCGCCAGGGCCAGCGCCTCGGCCTGGCCGTCGCGGGTCTCGAACAGGCCGGGCTTGCGCACCCAGTCCAGCACCCGGCCGGTCAGCAGCTTAGGCGCGCAGGCGATGCCGGCCAGCGCCTCGACCTCGGCCGGGTCCTGGCTGCGGAAGGCGAAGCTCGCGGCCAGCACCGGACGCAACCGGTCGCGCAGTGCGTCGGCGGCCTTCGAGTCCGCCTGATCCAGGTACAAGCCGAAAAAGGTCGCGCGCAACAGATCTTGCAGGTCGGCGGTGTTGCGCGCGTGCTTCCACGAACACCACCAGTTGTCGTCGTCGTGGTTATAGAGGTCGATGCCGCCGACGCCCGGGCTCTGGTCGTCACCGCCGGTCGAGTCCGCCGGCGGCTCGGTGTCGCGATCGGTGTCGACGATCAGGACATTGACCCCCGGCGAACGCAGCACGTCGAGCAGCGCCCGACGGTCGCCCGGCCGCACCGTCCGGCCCGGCCGCGAGGTCCAGGCCTTGGTCATCAACGGGTTCAGGTCGCGCATGAGCTTGTCGAGGCCGGCATCGACCGGCCGCCCGAGCGCATAGGTGCGCGCCCAGGCGACGCGGGCGAACTTGGCCCGCAGCAAGTCCGGCGTGTCGGCGCGCCGCGCCAGCCGGGTCAGCTCGCCGATGGAGAGGTTGTTCTGCACCGCGAGCGCATCGCCGGCGCTGGTGGTCCGCAGCGCGGCGACCAGGTGCGGCTCGTCCTCGGCCAGGATCTGCAACAGGCCGGCATCGTCATACTGGTTGGTCGAAGAGACGTTCGGCGGCGCGGCCACCTGGTCGCGCCAGCGCCGCGCCTCGGCGATACGGCCGACCGTCATCAGGTACTGCAGCCCGTCGTGGCGGGCGGCGACATAGACCTCCGAATCCTTGAACGGAAAGGCGCTCAGATGGGCAATGGCGGCATCGAGCCCGGACGGATCGGGCGGTGATGCGCCGTTCAGCGCCAGGCGGACCTGGTGGTAGAAGTCGAATGGCAGGGCGGCCAGCGACGGCTCATCGCCTCCTTGCGCCTTGGCCTGCTCGTCCTCGACCTGGGCCCAGAGGGTCGGATCATAGGTCGTGGAGATGGCGTGGGCGACCCGGGTCCAGGCGAAGCTTACCGGATCGTCGCCCCTTGCCGCCGCCGTCTGCGCATAGGTCGCCAGCGGCCGCCAGCCGTCCGGCGCCGCCTGGTCGAACAGCGCCCAGGGATGGCCCTGGAAATAGGAGGCGGGAAACAGCAGCCAGGCGGCCATGGGATCGGTCCCGGCGGCGACCATCATGGCGCGGCTGGCGGTGTAGTCCGGCGGTGGTCCGCCCAGCAACCACCAGGACGGGTCGCCGTGCAGGCTGGCATAGTGCAGCCTGTCGATATCGGTGCGGGCCAGCGCATAGCGCGTCCTGGCCTCCGCATCGGCGGCCAGTTCGGCGGCCGGCGCCTCCAGGTCGGCCAGGGTGGCGCGGACCTGGGCGGTGCGCGCGACCTCGTCGGAGGCCGTGGCGCCGATCCAGCCCAGCAGTTCGCGGGTCATCGGGTGGATGGAGGCCAGGCGCGAGTCGGCGAGGATGGCCTCCACCTCCTTCACCGACTCCGCCGACGAGACCAGCGGCTGGGCGTTGGGGGCGTAGCGGGTGTGCGTCCCGGCCCGGATGGCGGCGACCATGTAGACGGCCGCGGCGCGATGCGGCGAGGCGTTGTGGGCGATCCTGCCGAACGCAGCCAGCGCGCCGGCGATGTCGCCGCGATAGAAGGCCAGCGAGGCCAGCTGATAGGCGCGGTCCTGGGCCTGCAGCCTGGCCAGGGTCTTGTCCCGGGTCGCCAGCGGCTTTGGCAGTTCGGCCACCTCCGGCGCGCTGGCGCCATAGAGGCAGCCGGCGAAGACCGACGACTGCAGCGCGATCCAGCGCAGCACATAGGGGTGGTTTTCGCCAAGGCTGGCGATGCGCGCCTTCAAGGTCTGGATCGGATAGTCGATCCGGCACTCGTCGGTGTTGAAATAGGTCTGGCCCTTGGCGGCGGGAAAAAGCCGCACGCGCAGCACGTTGTCCGCATCGGCCTTGGGATCGACCCAGGTCTGCCGGTACTGGGCCTCGATCTGCGGATCGCCCAGGCCGGTCAGGGCGCGGAAGGTCTGCGGCCCGTTCGGATGCTCGAAATAGTCGTCCAGCCGCTGGGCGGTCGGGCTGGCGTCGAACGGGGTCGGCGCGGTCTGGGCGGCGGCCGCGGCGGCGAGCGTCAGCGCCACCGCCAAGAGCGCCAGCAGGATTGCCGTCTTCATGGCGCCTTGAAGCCCCCGCCGCCCGATCCGGCCATCAGTCGTAATAGTATTTGGTCTGCTTGGCCCAGGTCGAGTTCGGGTAACGCTGGTGCAGGAGGTCGAAGGCCTTGTGGCTCAGGTGGTTGTGGCTGTGCCCGTAGCGGGTGATGTGGACCAGCCAGTACAGGGCCTCGGGCGAGCGGGTGTCAGCGGGGTGGGCGCCGGCATAGGTCAGCACCTCCTCCCAGACCGAGGCCCCCAGGGTGTCGCCGTCCTGATAGGGCCGGACCATGGCCTTGCGCTCAAGGCCGGCGCGGTCGCCCACGGCGGCGGCGAAATCCGGGCGGCGCAGCGGAAAGGCGCCCTGGCCGCAATAGGTCAGGCAGACGACGTCGCTGGTCGCCCATAGGGCGGCGTCGCTGGTGTCGGTGTTGTCGTCGCAACTGCCGTCCGGCGAATAGGCCTGCAGGCAGGGCGGCGCGGAATTCCCCTTGGTCGAGCCGGGCGGCAGGATCATCCAGTCGTACCAGGCGCCCTGGAAGTCGGCGATCCTGGCGCCCACCGGCCGGGTATAGGATTCCAGGTCGGTGGCCATGCCGGGGACCTGGGCGAAGATGAAGAACTCGGCGAACCGCTTGTCGGGTCCAGGCGCTGTCTTGACCACCCGCGCCCAGTCGGACGCCAGTTGCGGCGCCAGGGTCTCAAGCTTCAGCGCCAGGGCGTCGATCTGGGCGTTGTCCTGCATCAGGACCGCGCGCGTCCAGCTGGTCAGGGCGATGTCGAGCCGCAGGGTCGTCGGCAGGGTCGGGTCGCTGACCAGGGCGGCGCGCTGGGCCAGCGGCAGCCGGTCGATCAGGGCCCGCGCGTCCGGGCCCAATCCGACCTTGCCGGCCGCGTCATAGATGTTGCTGGGCTCCTGCTCGTCATTGAACTGGCCGCGCACGCAGCCATCGGCGCCGGTGTCGTCGGCGCAGACTCGGGGGCGCAGGGCCAGGTGGGCGAAGACGGCCGGGCTCTCCGCCACCTGCATCCGCTCGGCGGTGAACAGGTTGCGGTCGCTGACCGACAGGTCGCGGCGCGCCAGGATGGCGTCCAGCACAGCGCGGGTCTGGTCTTGCGGCGCGCTGGCCAGGGTCAGGCGCACCGTGTTGTAGGCCAGGCTGACCGCCGCCGGCGAGGTCGCCGGAACCGCCGCCGCGGCCTTGACCAGGGCCGGGGCGGCGGGATCGGAAGGGCCGGCCAGGCTCATGGCCGCGATCAGCCAGGCAGGATCGTGGGTGGCGGCCCACTGCGCCTGGGCGTGCGCCAGGCAATAGGCGACCACGCGGTTCTGGCTGGCGGTTATGGCGGCCCCCTGGGCGTCCGGATCGAGCGCCGGCGCGCCGCGGGTCTTGGCCTTCAGGGTGGCGATCCAGTCGAGGATCTGTGGCGGCTGGGTGACCTTGTCGTTCAGGTCGACATAGTCGCGGAAATCCACCGCCGCGTCTTCGCGCAGGCTCGGACCGGACAGTTCCGCATTCAGGGCGTCGGCGATCTTGGCGGGGGTCTCGCGCTCATTGACGATCATGGTCATCGAAGCGGCTTGGCCCTGGGCGAAGGTCCCGGCCGGCGCGGCGGCCAGGGCGGCGATGGCCCGGTGCGCGTCGGCGAAGGCCTGGGGCGTCTTGGTCGCCCTCGCCTGGCGCACCAGGGCGCGCGGTCAAATAGAGCGCCATCGGCCGCCAGGGCGATTGCGCGTCGCGGCCGATGGCGGCGAAATCCGCCGCCGCGCCGGCATTATCGCCCTGATAGAGGGCCAGCGCCGCCGCCTGATAGGCGTGGTCGGCCTTCAGCCAGGCGGGCGCGGCGGGGTCCAGCGCCGGCATGGCCACGCCGCTGGCGCCGCAGCCCTTGAAGACGGCGTCCTGGCCGTCGACCCAGGCCTTCACCCAGGGCGAGGCCGCGCCATAGCTCTGGATACGGTTCTGCAGCGTTGACGCGGCCTCGGCGAAGGCTTCGCCGAAACAGTTGGGCGCGGTGGCGTCGTTGGCGATCGGGCGGTCGGGCTGGATCATCTCGGGCAGGGCCGCCACGCCGGTCACGGCAACCCGCGCGGCAGTCCAGGTCTGCGACTGGTCCCAGGTGTCCTGATCGGGGCTGTTGCAACAGGGGACGGACAGTCCCGCCCCGGCCGCGTGGCCCACCGGCAGGCCGTGCAGCAGCCGCCAGGCCATGAACAGGTGCGCCCTTGGCGACTGCGCCATCACCACCCCGACACGCCCGTCATAGAAGGCGTTCAGGTCGGCCGTCTCGCCCCCAAAGGCGTCGACGTAGGAAGGTCCGTCGGGCGGCGGACCGCAGGCCTCGGCCGGGCCATAGAGGACGGTGGCGAAGACCAGCACGCCGGCGAGGACGGCGCGGAGCTTGGGCGAGGTCATGGGCGGCTCCTTAAGGCGGCGGCGATGTCGGCCGGGGTCCAGCTATGCGGATTGAAGACATAGACGCGCCGGCCGCCGGGTATGCGGGCGAGCGGCGTGTCGGTGGAGATTCCGATGGCGGCGCGGCAGCGCGGATTGGCGAAGTCTTCGCCGGCGGCGAGTCTGGCCTTCAGCCGCTCGCCCTCCGACCCCATGCGGAAGACCATGGGCACGATCTCGTCGGCTTGCGCCCCGTCCACCCAGGTCTCGGTCTCGCACCAGGAGGCGAGCGCGTTCATCGATAGCGGCGTCGTGCGGCGCAGCCCGGCGCGGACGTCGTGCACTAGGTCGAGCAGCACCTGGCGTTGGGATTCCCGCACCTCGAAATCGATCTGCACCGCCTGGAAACCGGGGGTGCGGGCATAGGCGAGCACGGTCTGCGCCACGCGCGCCCGCAGCGCCGGCGTCCAGGCGAGCGGCTGGGCGGGATCGATCTGCACATGCACCACCGCCGTCCGTCGCACGCCCGGCGCGGTCATCAGCGGAAACCGCCGCCCCCGCGCCCAAAGGCTGGCGCCGGTCAGCTGCACGAAGCCGACGACGGCGGCGACCTCCACATCGGGCCCGGCGCCGCGCAGGTCCTCGGGCCGCTCCCAGGCCCAGAGCACCAAAGCCGGTTGCGCGCGGGCCGGCGCGGTGGCGGCGAGCGCGACGAGCCCCGCGACAACGAAGGCCAGAGCTGATGACCGCATGGCTGAGTCTCCAAGCGTGACTGTGCGAGAATTGCAGCCGGACCGCGAGCCCGTTTCATCGAGCCTGTCCCCTCGCCTTGTCCGCCGCGCCGGTGTGCGGCACGCTGCGGCGTGTCCCAGTCCCTCGATCAACTTCGCGCGCTCGCCCTGGACGACCCGAACATCCTGGCCTTCTGGCTGGGCGGCTCGCGCGGCAAGGGCCTGGCCACCGAGCATTCAGACCATGACTGCCTGATGATCGTGGCCGACGCCGCCTTGGGCGACTATCGCCAGCGCTTCCAGCAGGTCAGCCAGAGCGACCTCGACTGTATCGTCATGACGCTGGATCAGCTTCGCGCCTATGCCGAATGGGGTGGGCCGGAGACCTGGGATCGCTACAGCTTCGCCCATGTTCGCGTCGACATCGACAAGACAGGCGAGGTCCAGGCGCTGATCGACGCCAAGGCGTGCGTGCCGGCCGAGGCCCGCTTTGGCTTCATCGACGCCTGCCTCGACCACTACGTCAACCAGCTCTACCGCTCGCTGAAGAATTTCCGCGACGGCCGGCCCATCGCGGCCAGGCTGGAAGCGGCGGAACAGGTTCAGCCGCTGCTGAACGCCCTTTTCGCCCTGCACGACGGCCGGCCGCGGCCGTTTCACAAATACCTGCAGTGGGAGCTGGAGACCTATCCGTTGGACCGGCTACCCTGGGCGCCGGACGTGTTTCTTGAAAAGCTGCTGGCGATTTTAGACAGCGCCGACCCCGACCTGCAGCGCGAAATCTTCCGTAAGATCGAGACCCTGTTCCGAGCCGCCGGCCACGACGCCATCTTCGACACCTGGGGTGTCGCGCTGCCGTTCATACGGGGCGGATCAATATAACTCGTCATCCCCCGCTGGAGCGGCGAAGCCGCAGAATGCGGGGGACCCATGAACACTGACCATAGACGGTGATCATGGGTGGCCCGAACAAGTCGGGCCATGACGGTTGGGGTCCGGGTGCTCAGCCGTCCCCTCGCGCGGCCCGTTCGCGGGCCAGGCGGGCCAGCACGCGGCCGCGGCCCTTGGTCAGGGCGGTGACGACGCCGCGCAGCGTGCGGGCTTCCTGGGTCGAGAGGCGCGCGCGCGAAAAGATCGAACGCAGATTGCGCACCATCGAAGGGGTCTTTTCCGGCGGAAAGAAGAAGCCCGCCGCCTCCAGCTCGGTCTCCAGATGCGCATAGAAGCCGGCGACCTCGGCCTGGTCGGCCGGTTCGGCGGTGTCGGCGAACGCGGCCGGCGCGCCGGCGTCGATGGTGGTGCGCCACTCATAGCCGTTGATCGCCACCGCCTGGGCCAGGTTCAGCGAGCGGAACTTGGGGTCGATCGGAATGGTGACGATCGCCTGGCAAAAGGCGATGTCGACGGTCTCCAGCCCCGCCCGCTCGGCCCCGAACAACAGGCCGGTGGCCAGGCCTCCGGCCGCCGCCGCGTGCAGTTCGCCGGCCGCCTCGCGCGGGGTGATGATCGGCAGCCGCGCCTCGCGCGGCCGCGCCGTGGTGGCATAGACGCGCTGCAGGTCGGCGGTAGCCTCGGCGATCGAGGCGAAGACCCTGGCGTTGTCGAGCGGCCAGTCGGCCCCGGATGCGCTGGCCCAGGCGCGCTCCTGCGGCCAGCCGTCGCGCGGCGCCACCAAGCGCAAATCGGACAGGCCGAAATTGGCCATGACCCGGGCGACCGCGCCGATGTTTTCCGCCAGCTGCGGCCGGTCCAGGATGACGCTGGGGGCGCGGAGCGTCTCGCTCATCGCGCCGCAATAGCGGGTTTCGCCCCAGGCGGCGAGCGTCTATAGCGGGGCTCGATTTTTCCGAGCCCCCAAGGCCGTCTTCCGGAGTTCGCATGGCCAAGATCAAAGTCGCCAACCCCATCGCGGACCTCGACGGCGATGAGATGACCCGGATCATCTGGAAGATGATCAAGGACAAGCTGATCTTCCCCTTCCTCGACCTGCCGATCGAATATTACGACCTGGGCATGGAGCATCGCGACGCCACCGACGACCAGGTGACCATCGACGCGGCCGAGGCGATCAAGCGGCTGGGCGTCGGCATCAAGTGCGCCACCATCACCCCGGACGCGGCGCGGGTGAAGGAATTCAACCTCAAACAGATGTGGAAGTCGCCGAACGGCACCATCCGCAACATCCTGGGCGGGGTGATCTTCCGTGAACCGATCATCTGCAAGAACGTGCCGCGGCTGATCCCGGGCTGGACCGAGCCGATCATCATCGGCCGCCACGCCTATGGCGACCAGTATCGCGCCACCGACTTTCTGGTGCCCGGCGCCGGCAAGCTGACCCTGCGCTTCGACGGCGCCGACGGCCAGGTGATCGAGCGCGAGGTGTTCGACTTTCCGGCCGCGGGCGTGGCGCTGGCCATGTACAATCTCGACCAGTCGATCCGGGACTTCGCCCACGCCACCTTCACCTATGCCCTAGCGCGGCGGTTTCCGGTCTATCTGTCGACCAAGAACACCATCCTCAAGGTCTATGACGGCCGCTTCAAAGACATCTTCCAGGAAGTGTTCGACGCCGAGTTCAAGGCCGAGTTCGACAAGAAGAAGATCACCTACGAGCACCGGCTGATCGACGACATGGTGGCGGCGGCGATGAAATGGTCGGGCGGCTATGTCTGGGCCTGCAAGAACTACGACGGCGACGTGCAGTCGGACATCGTGGCGCAGGGCTTCGGGTCGCTCGGCCTGATGACCTCGGTGCTACTGACCCCGGACGGCAAGACGGTCGAAGCCGAGGCTGCCCACGGCACGGTGACGCGCCACTATCGCGAGCACCAGAAGGGCCGCGAGACCTCGACCAACTCGATCGCCTCGATCTTCGCCTGGACGCGCGGCCTCGCGCATCGCGCCAAGCTCGACAACAACGCAGGCCTGGCGAAATTCGCCGGCACGTTGGAGAAAGTCTGCGTCGATACGGTGGAATCGGGCTTCATGACCAAGGACTTGGCGTCGCTGATCGGCCCCAATCAGAAGTGGCTCTCCACCACTGGCTTCCTCGACAAGGTGGACGAGAACCTGAAGAAGGC
>CALAEG010000045.1 GCA_937890965.1 uncultured Caulobacteraceae bacterium
TCAGGGCCAGGCCCGCCGCCGCGGCGCAGCCGAACAGCACCAGCACCCAGTCCTCGGTCTGCAGTCCCGAAAAGATATAGTCCCCGAGCGAGGTCTGGCCGACCGGCGTCGACAGCGTCGCGGTGCCGATGGTCCAGACCGCGGCGGTGCGGATACCGGCCATGATCACCGGCGCGGCGAGCGGCAGTTCGACCATGGTGAGGCGCTGGCGGTCGGTCATGCCGACCCCTCTGGCCGCCTCCACCGCCGCCGGATCGACGCCGAGGATGCCGGTGGTGGCGTTCCGCAAGATCGGCAGCATGGAATAGAGGGTGAGCGCCAGCAGCGACGGCAGGAAACCAAGCGCCGAAAAGCCCGCGCCGAAAAGGTGGCGGCTCAGCGCCGAGAGCGCCAGCAGCAGCGGATAAAAGAGCGCCAGCAGGGCCAGGCTCGGAATGGTCTGGATCAGGCCGGCGGAGAGCAGGGCGATCCAGCGCAGGCGCGGATTGCGGCTGGCCGCCACCGCCAGCGGCAGGCTGATCAGCACGCCCAGCGCCAGCGCCGAGGCGCTGAGCAGCACGTGCTGGCCGAGATAGTTGGGCAAAAGGCGCCAGGCGGCGGCCAGGCGCTCATTCATGGGCAGGCTCCAGCCGCTCGCGCACCCGTTCGGCCTGGCGTCGCGGGGTCTCCATCAGGGCGCGGACGCCTGCGTCGGATGAAGTGAGCAGTTCGGCTGGCTTGCCCTCCGCCCTCACCCGCCCCTTGTCCATGACCACTACGCGGTCGGCCAGCAGCACCGCCTCGGTGATGTCGTGGGTGACCATCAGCGTGGTCAGGCCCAGCCGCTCGTGCAGCTGGCGATATTCGCCGCCGAGCGCGTCGCGGGTGACGGGATCCAGCGCCCCGAACGGCTCGTCCATCAACATCAGCCTGGGCCGCGCGGCCAGCGCGCGCGCCACGCCGACCCGCTGGCGCTGGCCGCCGGAAAGCTCGGCGGGCCGCCGCGTCGCGAAATCGCGCGGCAGGCTGACCAGGTCGAGCAGTTCGGCGACACGCGCCTCGATGGCGGCCTTGGGCTCGCCCATCAGCTTGGGCGTGATGCCGATATTCTCCGCCACGCTCAGATGCGGGAAGAGGCCAACCTCTTGAAACACATAGCCGATCCTGCGCCGCAGCAGGTGCGGCGCCACGTCCCCGACCGCCTCGCCGCCGACCCGGATCTGGCCGCGGCTCGGGCGGATAAGGCCGTTGATCATCTTCAAGGTGGTGGTCTTGCCGGAGCCGGAGCCGCCGACCAGGGCGACGAAACCGCCTTCCTCGATCACCAGGCTGACGCCCTCGACGGCATGGGTCGCCCCGCCGTCGAACGACTTGGCGACATCTTCGAGCTCGATCATCGGCCGGGTCATCGACCCCACCTTAGCCCGAACGCTCAGATCTGCATCTGCATGACTTGCTGGTAGGCGGCGATCACCTGGTCGCGGACGGCCATCACCGTCTCCAGGCTGGCCTGGGCCGAGGAGAGCGCGGTGACCACGTCGACCATGTCGGCCTTGCCCTGCACCTGGGCGGTCATCTGCTGCTCGGCGTGCCTGGACGACTGCACCGCCTCGTTCAGGGCGTTCTTCAGGATGTCGCCGAAGCCGCCGGCGGCCTGCGCGCCCTGCGCATCGGCCGCGCCGGAGGCGGCCTGGGTGAGCGCGCTGGCCTGGGCCTGGACGGCGGCATAGGCCTTGGCGGCGAGAAGCGGGGCGACCACGGTTCAGGCGCCTATTTCGACAACAGCTGGATCAGGCTGGTCTGCATCGCCTTGTCGGTGTCGATGACGTTCAGATTGGCCTCGTAGGCGCGCTGGGCGTCGCGCATGTCCATGGCCTCCATCAGCGGATCGACATTGGGCAGCTTGACATTGCCCTTGTCGTCGGCGGCCGGGTGGCCGGGCTGGTACTGGACCGGAAACGGCTTGGTGTCGGCGGCGATGCTGCTCATCGCAACGCCCTGGATGCCGCCGGCCAGCATGACCGGCGTGAAGACGGCGACCTGGCGGCGGTAAGGATCGCCACCGGCGGTTTTCGACACCGAGTCCGAATTGGCCATGTTCTCGGCGATGATCCGCATGCGCGACTGTTGCGCGCGCAGGCCGGAGGCGGCCGCGGCCATGATGGCGTCGGAGGGAGAGCTGATGTCGGCCATGGCCTAGTCCTTTGCTTTTTAGACGGGCTTGCCGGGCGCCCGGATGGCGAGTTGGATCATGCTGAGCGATTTCTGGTAGAAGCCGATGGCCGCGTCGTAGCTCATCCGCGCGTCGGTCAGCTTCATCATCTCCTCCTCCAGCACCACCTGATTGCCATCGAGGCGGGTTTCGGAATCGGGGGTGACGGTCGGCGTGTAGCCGGCGCTGGACTGGGGCTGGCTTCCGCCGGCGCCGCCGATCATCTGGCCGGCGCTGGTGGCGGCCAAGGCGATCGACCCACCGGCGTCCGGGCCGGACGAAGCCTTGATGGTAAAGGGTTTCAGGTCGTGCGGGCGATAGCCCGGGGTGTCGGAATTGGCCACGTTCTCCGAGATCACCCTTTGCCGCTCGGACAGGTAGCCGAGGCGACCCTTCAGAGCTGCAAACAGCGGAATGTCGTCGAGCGTCATGGTTTGTGAAAGATGAACGAACAGGGTTAATCGGCCGTTAAGCCCCTTGGCCCAGACGTAAAGAACGCGGGCGCGCGAGAGCGCGCGCATCTGAAGTCGGGCGGCCTTTGCATGTTTGGTGAAATCGTCAGGGTGATCGCGGGTCTGGCGGTGACGCTGGGCCTGATCGGCTTGGCCGTGGTGGCGCTGCGCCGCTTCGGGCCACAGACCCTGCTACGGCTGCAGGGATCGCGCGCCGAGCGGCGCCTGGCGGTGATCGAGACCCTGGTGCTCGACCCGGCCCGGCGGCTGGTCCTGGTCCGCTGCGACGCCGAAGAGCGGCTGATCCTGCTCGGCGAAGGCCAGCTGATCCCATCCCCGTCCGCCTCCAGGAAGCCCGCCCGATGAAACGCCTCCTGGTCGCCGTCCTGCGCCATCACGGCCTGCTCGACATCACCCCGGACGAGCTTGGCCGCGCGGCCAGGATCGCGGCCCTGAGCGGCCTGGCCACCTTCATCTTTCCCGCCATCGCCATCGCCCAGTCGGTGAATATCGACCTGGGCACCGGCGCCGGCCTGACCGACCGCGTCATCCAGCTGGCCGGGCTTCTGACCGTGCTGTCCCTGGCGCCCTCGATCGTGATCATGACCACCGCCTTCGTACGCATCGTCGTGGTCCTGAGCCTGCTCCGCACCGCGCTCGGCCTGCAGCAGAGCCCGCCGAACGCGGTGATCATCAGCCTGTCGCTCTTCCTCACCGCCATCGTCATGGCGCCCACCCTGACCGCCTCCTACAATGCCGGGATCAAGCCGCTCCTGGACAAGAAGATGGAGCTGCCCCAGGCCTTCAACGCCTCGGCCATGCCGGTCAAGCAGTTCATGCTGGCCCAGGTCGACCAGCAGGATCTGGCCCTCTTCGTTCGTCTCTCGCACACGCCCAAGCCGCCGCATGTGGAGGACCTGCCGGTGCAGGTGGTGACCTCGGCCTTCATGATTTCCGAGTTGAAGCGCGCCTTCGAGATCGGGTTTCTGCTCTTCGTGCCCTTCCTGGTCATCGACCTGGTCGTCGCCAGCGTGCTGATGAGCATGGGCATGATGATGCTGCCGCCGGTGGTGGTCTCGCTGCCGTTCAAGCTGATCTTCTTCGTGCTGGTCGACGGCTGGCGGTTGGTGGCCGGCAGTCTGGTCGAGAGCTTCCACCACGTCGCCGGGGTAGGTTGAACACCTAGGTAAAGTTAGTCGAACGCGATCTCTCGGCCTGGCTTGACCAGGATGTTGCGGTCGGGATGGGCGAGATTGCCAAGGACGTAGTTGTGGTGGGCGATGGTGGTCTTGGCCGGGGTCACCGCATCGCCGGTGGAATGGCCGTCGCCGGCCAGGGTCACCTCGAAACCGCGGCTGAGCGCGGCGCGGCAGGTGGCGTCGACGCAGAACTCGGTCTGCAGGCCGCCGACCACCAGGCGCTCGACGCCCAGGCGCGCCAGCTGCTCCTCAAGGTCGGTCTGGCAAAAGCCGTCGGACGCGGTCTTGTGGACGACCAGATCCCGCGCCAGCGGGGCCACGGCCGGATGGATCTCCCAGGTCGGCGCGCCCTTGGTCATCGGCGCATAACGCGTTGAATTGTGCTGCAGATAGACCACCGGCGCGCCCGCGGCGCGGGCCTTCCGCGACAGGTCGCCGAGCACCTCCAGCATCGCCTCGGCCTGGTAGGCTCCATCGACGATGGCGACCTGGACGTCGATGATAAGCAGGGCTGAGCGGGTCATGTTTATCTCTCGCTGGCAGGCTGTAGCGTCGCGAACATTACAAGAACACAGATTGTGGTAAAGCGCCAAGTTGATCCTCCCCCGTAGGGGGAGGGGGACCGCGTGCAACGCGGTGGAGGGGGTGCGATGCCGGCCGCGCTCGTTTCAGGATTGATCTAAGGAACTAAGCTTTCAGCGCCGAGGCGCGGCGAACCCCCTCCACCACCCTGCGGGTGGTCCCCCTATCTCGACGGTGCGCCCTAGCCCCGGTTCGGGGTCCCGGCGACGGCGGTGGGGCCGGGGCTGGCCTGGCGGAAGCGTTGCTTCATCGCCTGCACCCAGCCGACGAAGCTGTCGCTCTCGGCCGCGGCGTTGGCGAAGTCTTCGCCGGTTCCCGAGCCCGGATTGAGGCCGGCCAGGGCGACGCGCAGGGCGTCGGGAGACTGGGCGTGGTCGACAAAGCCCTGATACTGGCCGCGCAGCCGCGTCAGACCGGCGTCGTCGCCGGCGAGGCTTAGGCTGATGGCGCAACGCAGCAGCGTCCCCTCCTCCTCGACCGCGAGCGGCGCGGGGTTTTTCCAGCGGTCGCCGAGCATGGCTTCAAGCTGGGCGGCGGCGCTCGCCCAATCGTGCTTCTTCCAGGCCACGTCGGAGCGGACGCCGCCGGCATCGGCGGACTTGTCGCCCTCGATGATCTCCAGCGCATGATCGTACTGACCGAGCATCAGCCAGGCGCGGGATTCGATCACCCGCCGCTGGGCGGTGAGCGCGGTTGGCAAGAGCGTCGTGCGCGACTCGTTCAGCGCATCGATGGCGGCCTCCGGCTGGCGGTTCATCAGGTCGATGGTAGCCAGGTCGCTGGCCACCTGGGCGCGCGGCACGCCGTCCAGCCGGTTTTCCTCCTGGTATTTCAGGAGTTCCGCCGCCTGGCCGAGCAGGTCGACATCGATCAGCCGCCGCGCCAGCCGGCGCACGATCTGGTCGCCGTCCTCGCCGATCGGGGTCAGCTCCTTGAAGTCGTAGAAGAGGGCCAGCGCCTGCACCGGCTGCAGGCCGTCGGCCTGGCCGTCCAGGAAGAGGCTGCGGAAGGCTGCGGCCAGGTCGTTTTGCAGGCCGACCGCCTCGGGCAGGTCGGGCAGGTTCTGGCCGGCCGAGCGCAGGGCTTCCAGCGCCTCGCGATAGCGGCCGAGGTTCAGATAGATCTGGCCCAGCGCGCGAATGGTATCCAGCTCGGTGGCGTCGCCGCGCCAGCGATAGCGCAGGCCGTCGAGTACGTCGGCGGCCTGGGTCGGGGTGAGGTCGCCCTGGGCCATGCGGATCTGGGTGGCGTGCAGCAGAGCCGGCGCCGATAGCCAGGGCAGATTGACGTTGGAGATCGCCTGATAGACGCCGAGCGCGCGGCCCTTGTCGCCGTCGGCCTCGAACACCTTGGCCTGGATCAGGCGGGTGGCGAGGTTTTCCACCGGGTCGGTAGAAATATCCAGGGCGACCTTGACCTCGGCCTCGGCGATGGCGTTCGAACCCAGCTCGACGGCGGCCTGGGCGTCGGCGCGAGCGAAGCGGGCGCGCCACCGGGGCGTGAACTGATAGAGCGCCGGGGCGCCCTTGTTGAACTCGCCGCGCGCCTCGGCCCACTGGCCGAGCTGGACGGCGATATAGCCCCGCCAGAGCGAGCTGGCCGGATCGTCGGCCAGGACCGGCACGGAAAACTCGGTCTGCGCCTCCTTGTAGCGGCCGGCCATGGTCTTGGCCGCGCCGCGCAGGCCGCGGAACTCGGCGTCGCCGAGCAGGTTGGGCTGCACCTTGGCGTTCAGGTCCAGAAGCCCGATCGCCTCGAACGACAGTTCCGAGCCGACCAGGAAGCGGGCCAGGCCCATGCGGGCGGCCATGCCGGCGTCCTTGCCCTTGCCGGCCTCGTCGGCCGCCGCCGATTCCAGCGCGTCATAGCGAGCGAGGAAGCCGCCGGATCCGGTCTTCGACCAGGCGTCGAAGTCGACCAAGGCCGGCCGGCTGGTGGGCTGCGGCAGTCCCGGGCCGTTGTCGGCGAGCGGGCCGCCCGACCGGCCGGACAGCGCCAGGCCCTTTGGTCGCCCGATGGAGACCAGGTCGCCATCGGTGGTGATGGAAAGATCGTCGGCGATCGGCTCGACGGCCAGGCCTTGCGCCGAGGGCAGCAGCGCCAGATCGACATATTCCCGCCTGGACGACAGCCCTTTGGCGGGGGCGAGCGCGGTCACCACCGCGATCTTGTCGCGGACCACCGGGTCGTCAATCCAGTAGACGTGGGTCGAGCCCGCCACCGCGACCGAGAGCGCGCCGACGCCCGAGTCGTCGTCGCGGGCGATCTTGATCGGGTCGGTCGGTCCTTGCGGGTCGCTGGACAGGGTCACGGTCCAGTCGCCGCCCTGGGCGCTCGCCGTGACCGAGGCGTTGGCCGGGGCCGCGATGCGCAGCGCGGTGAAGTCGGGCCCTTGAATCGGCTGGGCGCTGGCGATCAGGGGCGAATTGTGCGCCAGGCCGGCCAGGTCCAGTTTTGCGGCGGCGTCGAACACGATCCATATCGCGCCGCCGCGATGGAAGACCGCCGCGCCCAGCGCCGACTTCCACGGAAAATGCAGCGCCACCTGGTTGGCCTTGACCTCCGACGACAGCTTGACCACGCCATTGTCGGGAACCGGATTGGGCCGGTCCGAGGCCGCGGTCGGCTGGTCGCCGGCGGGCGCCGCCGCGGCGGCGAAGAGGTTGACGAAGATGGCCCCGTCGCCCTGGCCCACCTTGGCGTCCGCTCCGTCGGCCAGGGTGAGCGCGATTTCGAGGCCACCGGCGTTCTTATCCTCGGCGGTCTTCAGAAAGCGGGGCGGATCGACCCGCAGGCGCGTCATGTCCGGCTTGGCGTAGCGGCTGAAATACAGGGTCAGGACCTGGCCGTCGCGGTGGCTGGTGACGCTGGCCCCGCCGGGAAAGCGGAACTCGATGCGCGAGAAATCCTTCGCCTGGGCCACATTGACCCCAAGCGATGAGCCGGCGGCGCGCTGCAGGGACGGCGGCGTCTCGGCGTAACCGCCAGGCGCGAGCATGGCGGCGATCGCGATCGCCGCCCCACCGGACTTCAAGCGGTTGCGGGTACCCATCGCCGCGTCAGCCAGGCTTGGCGGTTGGCGGCAGGGGCGGCGCCACCGGCTTGGGCGAGGGCGCGGCCGTCGGACCGGCGGCGGCCACCTTGGCCGGCGGCTTGACCACGGGTCTTGGCGTCGGGGCCGGACCCGCCGCGACCTTGGCCGGCGGCTTGGCGCCGGGCTGGACGACCCCGCCCGGCGGGTTCATCGCGTCGGCGACGGCGGGATCGACGGCCGGTTTGGGTTTGGGCTTCGGCTTCACGGCGGCGCGCGCGACCCTGTGCGGCTTGGCTGCCGCGGCAGCGTCGGTTGGGGCGGACGCGGTCTGGCTGACCTGGGCGTTCTGGCCTGGCGCCGGCCCGGCCGCTGGGGTGGCATTGGCCGCGGCGGCGGCCGCCGCCGGCGCGGGCGCGGGCGCGGCGCCCGGATTGAGCGCGGTCTTGGCATCGGCGAGCAGCTTGGAGCCAGCGGTGCGCTGGGCGAGCTTTTCGGTGAGGGCCTTGGCGTCCTGCGGCGTCATCTGGGCCAGGATGGCGGCCAGCTTGCGCTCCTTCATCTTGGCGGCGATCGGCAGGCGGACGCTGTCGTCGAGCACGGCCATGCTGGCGGCGGCCTTCTTCTCCGGCATGTCCTCATAGACGCGCACCAGCCGGTCGGCCTCGGCCTGGGCCTGCTGATCGGCCTGGCCGAGCAGGCCCTGGATGTCGGTCTTCAGCCCGTTCATCTGGGCGATGCGGGCGTCGAGCTTGGCCTCGGCGGCGGCGATCAGCTGCACCTGCACATCCAGGCCGCTCTCGCGCTGATCCAGCTGGCCGCGGCGATCGCTCAGGCTCTGCAGCACCTGCAGTTCGGCTGGCGACAGACCGGCCTCCTTGGCCAGTTCGGCGGCCGTCGGCGCGCAGACCGGCGCCGCGGGCTTGGCGGCGGCGGCGTTGGACTGGCCGGCCCCGGACAGGATCGAGTCGCCCGGCGGCAGGGCTGGCCTGACCGAGGCCTTGGTGACCACGTCCTCGGCGAGCGCGCGCGAAGCCAGATAGATCTGCGGCGCCTCGGTCAGGGCCTTGACCGCCAGCACCCCGCCGATGGCGATG
>CALAEG010000046.1 GCA_937890965.1 uncultured Caulobacteraceae bacterium
GGCGAGCGGCTGGACGGGATCATGCGCACCTTCGGCGTCCAGGAAGGCGAGGCGATCACCCACAAATGGCTGAACTCGGCCATCGCCACCGCCCAGCGCAAGGTCGAGCAGCGCAACTACGAGATCCGCAAGAACCTCCTGAAGTACGACGACGTGGTCAACGACCAGCGCAAGGCGGTGTTCGAGCAGCGTCAGGAATTCCTCGAAAGCAGCGATATGTCCGACGTCGCGCTCGAGATGCGCCACGATACGGTCGACGACCTGATCCAGCGCTACATGCCGCCGAAGACCTACGCCGAGCAGTGGGAAGTGGAGGAGCTGACCGACCGGGTGAAGGACACGTTTGGCCTGGATCTGCCATTCGACCGCTGGGCCGAGGAAGAGGGCGTCTCGCCGGACGACATCGCCCCCCGTCTGCTGCAGGCCGCCGACGCGCGCGCGGTCGAGCGCGAGGCTCTGATCGGCTCGGACCAGGCGCGCTCGATGGAGAAGAACTTCCTGCTGCAGATGATCGACCTGCAGTGGCGCGAACACCTGATGCATCTCGACCATCTGCGCAACGTCATCGGCCTGCGCAGCTATGGCCAGCGCGATCCGCTGAACGAGTACAAGACCGAGGCCTTTACGCTGTTCGAAAAGCTGTTGGCCGACCTGCGCCAGAACGTCACCCGCTGGCTGATGACGGTCGAGTTTCGCTTCGAGGAGCCGCCGCCCCTGCCGGCCGCGCCGATCGGCGGCCTGGTCGAGGTGCACATGGACCCGCACACCGGCGAGAACGAACGCGAACTGGCCCTGGCCTCGGCCGCGGCCATGGGCGCGGTCCCCGCCGACCAGCGTCAGGCCCTGCCGACTTCGGCCCTGCCCAGCCAATGGGAACGCACCAGCCGCAATGCCCCCTGCCCCTGCGGCTCCGGCAAGAAGTTCAAGCACTGCCACGGGTCGTTGATCTAGTCGCGGGTGCCTGCCGAAGCCTCGGCGTCGCTTCACGTCGTCGCCGAGCCGCGATAATCTTCCCGTCCACGGGGTCCGCCCCTTAAGACAAGAACTGGCGTTCGAACGCCAGCCTCGGGGAGGTGAGCCCTTTGTCCGCGTACAGTGGCGTTCGCATCGTCGATTTCAGCCAGGGTCTGGCCGGGCCGATGGCGACCATGCTCATGGGCGACTTCGAGGCCGAGGTGGTCAAGATCGAGCCGCCGCAAGGCGACCGCCTGAAGGACCATCCGGGCTACCTCACCTTCAACCGCAACAAGCAGGTCATGAGCCTCGACCTGGAGGACCCTGAGGATCTGGCCCGGGCCAAGGCGCTGATCGCGCTCGCCGACGTCGCGGTCTTCGACCATGCGCCCGGAGGCCTGGAGCGGCTCGGACTGGACGCCGCGACGCTGACCGCCGCCCATCCATCCCTGGTCCATGTCTGGATGCCGCCCTATGGGACCAAGGGCGCGTGGAGCCAGCTTCCGCCGCATCACAGCCTGCTGACCGCGCTCAGCGGCGTGGCCTTTCGGCAAGGCGCCTATGGCGACCAGCCGATTCATCTGATCCTGCCGCTGCTCTGGTACGGCCAGGCCGTGATTGGCGCCGCGGCCATGGGGGCGGCGCTGCTGGAGCGCTCGCGCAGCGGCCTTGGCCAGGCGGTGACGGTCAGCGGGCTGCATGGCACAGCCGAGGTGGCCGGCGCGGTGCGGGTGGTCGGCAGCCCGCCGCTGCCGCGCGGCGCGCCGCTCGGCGCCCTGCCCAGCTATCGCCTGTACGAATGCGGCGACGGCCAGTGGCTCTTTCTCGGCACCCTGTTCGCCAACTTCTACATCAAGGCGATCGAGGCGCTTGGTCTGCACGAATCCTGGGCCGAGCTGGCCGCCGACCCGCCGATGGCGCGCGACACCCTGATGGGCGTCTTCGCGCAGAAGCCCCGTGACGAATGGCTGGCCATTCTGAAGGCCGCCGGCGTCCCCTGCGCCCCCGTCGGCCCGCGCGAGGCCTGGTTCGCGGGCTCCGCGATCGAGCAGGGCGGCCTGCGCAAGACCTTCGCGCACCCGGAACTGGGGCCGGTCGCCATGCCCGACACCCCGGCCAGGCTCTCGGAAAGCCCGGGATCGGTGCGCGGCTTGGCGCGGCGCGTCGAGGCGCCGGCCTGGACGCCGCGCCCGCCCGCCAACCGTTCAGCCCACGGCCACGATGGCCGCGCGCCGCTGGACGGGATCAGAGTGCTGGACCTCGGCACGGTGATCGCCGGGGCCCATGCCGGCGGCGTGCTGGCCAATCTCGGCCCCGAGGTGATCAAGATCGAGCCGATCGACGGCGACCCGTTCCGCAGCGATGGCGGCGGCTTCCTGGCCTATAATCGCGGCAAGCGCGGACTGGGCATCGACTTGAAACAGGCCGCAGCGGTCGAGCTGTTCCACGACCTGGTGCGCCAGGCCGACGTGGTGCTGGACAATTACCGCTATGGCGTCCGCCACCGGCTGGGCATCGACTATGCGGCGCTGAAGGCGATCAACCCGCGCATCATCTCCTGCTCGATCAACGCCTATGGCGACCGGGGCGATCGCATGCGGCTGCCCGGCTTCGATCCGCTGCTGCAGGCCGAGGGCGGCATGATGGCGGCCCAGGGCGGCGCGGACGAGCCGATCCTGCACACCATCGCGGTCAACGCCGTGGCTACCGCCGCCGTCGTCGCCTTCGGGGTCATCGCCGCTTTGAACCGGCGCGAAGTGACCGGCGAGGGCCAGGAGGTGCTGACCAGCCTGATGGCGCAAAGCCTGACCTTCCAGCTGGGCGAGGTGACTACCTTTGAGGGCCGGCCGGCCAACGACGTCGGGTCGCGCGACTGCGTCGGCGTGCGCGCCCTGCACCGCTTCTACGTGTGCGGCGACGGCGGCTGGCTGGCGATCGTCTGCGAGCGGCCGGAGGAGGCGGGCGCGGTGGGCCGCGTCCTGGGCGTCGACATCGGCGATGCCGATCGGGCCCTGACGGCGCCGCGCGACGGGACCGTGGCCGAAGCCCTGGCTGCGGCCTTCAGCCAGCGGCCCCGCGCCGAACTGCTGGAAGCCCTGCTGGCCGCGGGCATCGCCGCGGCGCCGGCCCTGCGCGGACCCGAGGCCTTCGACAGCGAATGGCTGCGGGAGAACGACCTGTTCGAGACCTGGGTGCATCCGCGCATCGGCGAGATGATCAGCGTGCGCGCCTATGCCGACTTCAGCCGCGGCCCCGGCGGCTTCCGCTATCCGACCCCGGACCTCGGCGAGCACTCGGGCGAACTGCTGCGCGAACTGGGCATAGCCCCCGAGCGGATCGAGGCTCTGTTCGCCACCGGCGCCGTGTTCGAGCCGGCCGAACACCACACCGGCCTCGCCAAGTCCGCCCGCCCCGGCGACGGCGGCGTCGCCCTGATGACGCAATAGGAACCCCGAGGACGGTTGACGGCGGGGATGGCTCCCGCATAATAACGACTGATCAGTCAGTTTTTATATTGGACTCATGCCCAAGATCAACGAA
>CALAEG010000047.1 GCA_937890965.1 uncultured Caulobacteraceae bacterium
ACCGACGACATCTTCACCTGGCCCTCGATCTTGGCCATGTCGATGCGCTGTTCGATCTCGGCCGGTTGGGGGCCGGGCAGGGCCAGCGATCGAGCCGGCTGCGGGTCCTGGCCGATCTGCGCCACGCCGCCGCCGCCGCTATCGGGCGCGGCGGTCAGCGCGCGCAGGCCGGCGAAACTCATCGGCGCACCGCCGCCGCCGGCCGTGGCCAGCAGCGGCCGCACCACGAAGAAGATGATCATGCCCGAGACCACGGCCAGAACCAGCAGCTCGGCGCCGCGCATCAGGTCGTTCTTGTCGAAATCGAACAGGCGCGAGCCCGAAGACGCCGCCACATCGTCGGCGATGGCGTTGTCGAAGCGGACATTGATGACGCTGACCTGGTCGCCGCGCGAAGCGTCGTAGCCGATCGCCGAACGGACCAGTTCCTGGATGTGCTGCATTTCCTCGGCCGACCGGGGCGTATAGGCGCCGGGCTTGCCGTGGGCGCCGGGCGCGGTGGTCCCGTCGACGGCGACCGCGATCGACAGCTTCTTCACCGAGCCCGGCGCATCGATGGTGGTCTTGGTGGTCTTGGTGATCTCGTAGTTGGTGGTTTCCTCGGTCCGGCCGCTGTCGGAACTGTTGTTGGACGTCGAGTTGGCCGCGCCTGGCGTACCGGGGACGTTGGCCGAGGCCGAGGCCGGAGTTGATCCGTCAGGCTGGTTCTGCTTGGCGGTCTCTTCCACCGTCTGGGTCGAGCGCACCACTTGGCCGTCGGGATCGAACTTTTCCTCCTGGGTGGTGACCTGGCTCATGTCGAGGTCGGCGGTGACCTGGACGCGGGCGCGGCCGGGGCCGACGACGCCCTCAACCAGTTCCTTGACCTGCTTGCGGATGCGGTCCTCGGCCGCCGTGCGCTGGTCGTCGGCGGCCTGGCCGGCGGCCGCATCGCCGTCACCGCCGCCCAGCAGCTTGGCGTTCTGGTCGACGATGGTGACGTGGTCGGGCTTCAGGTTGGGCACCGCGCCGGCGACCAGATTCTGCAGGGCGCGCACCTGATCGCTGGAGGGTTCGCGACCGGCGACGCCGATCACCACCGAGGCGGTCGGCGCCTCGGCCTCGTCCTCGAACAGCTGCCGCTTGGGCAGCACCAGCTGCACGCGGGCGAAGGTGACCCCGTCCAGCGAGCGGATGGTGCGGGCAAGCTCGCCCTCGAGCGCACGCTGGCGGTTCAGGTTCTGAACGAAGTCGGTCTGGCCGAGTGCGCTTTGATTGTCGAAAATCTCGTAGCCGACCGAGCCGGAGGTCGGCAGGCCCTTGGACGACAGCATCAGCCGGGTGGAGGCGACCTTGTCGCGCGCCACCATAATGGTCGAGCCGTCGCCCTTAGCCTCATACTTGATGCCGGCCTGGTCCAGCGCCTGGCTGATGGAGGAGGCCTCCTTCAGATCCAGATTGGCATAGAGCAGGGCTTCGGGCTGGCCGCCGACACGCAGCACAAGCGCCACCAGCGCCGCGGCGACGCCAGCGGAAACGCCCAGGATCGCCGTCAGCCGGCCAATCCCGAAACGCTGCAGACCGTTGAAGAATGACTCCAAGCCGACGCCCTTCCCGCGAAACCATGGGCGCGACGCGCCGTTGGTAGGCAGGATTTACCCAGCGCTTGGTAAACGCGGGTTTAAGCAAGCGCGCTTCGGCTAAGGTCCGTCAGCTATCGATATTGCTGCAGCCGGGTCGTTCTCAGCCCGGCCAGGCCATGACGTTCAATCGATTTTTGCCAGCCGAGGAACTCCTCGCTGGTTAAGGAATACCGGCTGCACGCCTCGTCGAGCGACAACAGCCCGCCGTGCACCGCCGCGACCACCTCGGCCTTGCGACGGATCACCCAACGCTGGGTGTCCCCCGGCGGAAGGTCCGACAAGGTGAGAGGCGCGCCGGTCGGACCGATCACGTACTTCTCGCCTTTGCTGTTGAGGCGTTGCTGTTGCAACATGGCTTTACGCCTTTCCCACCATCACTGCTGGGGCGGACCATAGGGGTGCGAACATAACAGCCGCTTAATTGTGATAGTAAAAAAACAGCTAATCACGGTGGCGCCTCTTGGTCGCAGGACAGGTTCATTTCGTTAAATAGTATTCACTCTTATTAACCTTGGATTACTGGATTACCTGCAGTAAGGCCTGAGTCATCTGGTCAGCGGTCGTTATGACTTTCGACGACGCGTCGTATGCCTGCTGGGCAATGATCAGATTGGTAAACTCCGACGACAGGTCGACGGTGGAGGTCTCCAGCGTCGACGACGCCAGGGTGCCGGCGCCGCCGGTGCCCGCCGTCTTCAGGCTGAACTCGCCGGCGTCCTGTGAGGCCAGGTAGGCGTCGCCATTGGCTGCCGTCAGTCCGTCGACATTCGGGAAGGTGGCCAACGCCACCTGGGCGATCTGCCGCGTGGTGCCATTGTTGAAAGTGGCCGTGACCATGCCGTTCTGGCCGATCGATATGGCGCTCAGGCTGCCGAAGGGCGTGCCGTTGGTGTTGATCGAGGACACCACCGAGGGACTGACGGCCTGGGTAAGCGCGCCCGAGCCGGTCGTGCCGCCGATGCCGACGGTGATCTGCTGAGCGGCGACGCCGAGGTTCGCGGCCCAGTTCACCCCGGTCGCGCCCGGCGCCGCGGCGTTGGAGGCGCCGATGCTGAAGGTTGGATTGGCCGGCGTGCCGAAGATGGTGGTCTTCGACATGTCGAGGCTGCCGTCGGAATTGAAGGCGACGATGCCGGTGGCGATCTGGCCGGGGGCCAGGCCGGAACCCGAGACCACGTCGCTGGCCGGAACGGCCTGGATTTCCGCATACCACTGGTTGGGGGTGCTGCTCTTGAGCAGGTCCAGTTGCAGCGTGTGCGAGCCGCCCAGCGAATCCGAGACCGGGATCGGGATGGTGAAGTCGGGCTGAACGCCGGCGCCCGCCGTCGGATCGTAGGCGGTCATGCTGTTGGTGAGCGCATTATAGGCCCCGGCGCCCACCGGGGTGGTCCCGGCCGCGGCCGCCTGCGGCGTCACGGCCTGGCTCGCATTGATGTTGCCATCGACGCTGACCGCGGTGGTCGCGGAGACTTGGCCGGCGACCGCGGTGATGTTGATCGGCGCCAGGCTGTTGATGCTGGTATTGCTGGTGTTGACCTGGCCCTGGCTGTTGGCCGGCCAGCCGAGCAGATAGAGGCCGGCGGTGTTCTTCAAAAAGCCGTTGGCGTCGGGGGTGAAGGACCCGGCGCGGGTGAACTCCGCCTGGGCGTTGCCGCCGACCGGCGTCGGCTGGGTCGAGACCACGAACATGCCCTGGCCGGTGATCGCCAGGTCGGTGGGCGACGAGGTCTGGGTGGTCGATCCCTGTTTGGTGACCAGCTGCTGCGTCGTGGTGGTGACGCCGCCCGCCGAATAGGCCCCGCCGCTGGAGGCGGTGACCAGGGCCTGGAAATCCACCTCCGTGCCCTTGTAGCCAACGGTGTTGACGTTGGCGATGTCGTTGGAGATCGCCGCCAGGGCGGACGACTCGGCCTGCAGGCCGGAGGCGCCGGCGGTCAATGCGCTGTTGATACTCATGGTTGGAGATCCTCTGCAAATTCGGGAACCCGGCGTGCGAGCGCTCGGGGTCGTTTGGATTGAGGCGGGGCGCTAGTTCACGCTGGTCACCGAACTCAAGGGCACCTGAACGCCGTTGACCGTGACCATGGTCGTGCCGTTGACCTGCTGGACCGCGCTCGCCGTGCCGGTGATGTTGGTGCTGACTGGAATGGTGGCGCCGGTCGCGTCGGTCGCGCCGATCGCCAGGGTGTAGGCGCCGCCGTTGGATTGCTGCACCCCGGCCTGGTTCTGGCCGTTCCAGGTGAAGGCCTGCGGACCGGCGCCGTTGGGCGTCAGGCCGCCGGTCCAGATCACGTTGCCGCTGGAATCCGTGACGGTGGCGTTGATGCTGGCGGGCTGGCTGGCGGTGCTGAACTGCCAGGTGGCGCTGCCGTTTTGCAGCGTTGCGGATGTGTCAGTGGCGTTCACCGTCTTGCCGATCAGGCCGACCGCGCCGGTCAGGCCGCCGCCCTGGCTCTGACTGACCAGTTGTTGCAGCAGCTGGTTCGACAGCAGCTGCTGTTCGACGCCGGTCATCTGGGTGAGCTGCTGAGTGAACTGGTTGGTGTCGAGCGGCGACAGCGGATCCTGGTTCTTCAGCTGGGTGGTGAGCAGCGACAGGAAGGTCTGATAGTTGTCGGCCAGCTGGGCCAGACCGTTATTGGCGGCGCTGCTGGACGCTGCGGTTCCAGTGGCGGGCGGGGTGGTCGTCGTCGGGGCGGTAACGGTCATCCGGGCGCGTCCTAAATCGTAATGTCCACGCCCGAGGCAGGGCGTGACGAGGCGACCGCGACGGCGGCCGACTGGGGAGTTGTGCTGAGATCGGAGGTCTGAACCGACGTCGCGAGCGGTTGCTGGGCCGACGCGTCCTGGCCGGCGAAACCCCCGCCTTGGCCGCCGACGTCGAAGCTCAACGCGCCCTGGGCGATGTTGAAACCGGCCTGCTCCAGAGCCTGTTGCAGCTGGCCGGCCTGGCTCTTGGCCTCGGCGGCGGTATGGGCGTTGTCGAAAGAGAGCTGGGCGGTGATCTGGCCCTGGGCGCCGATCTCGACCTTGACGTTGACGTGGCCGAGGCCCGCCGGGTCGAGGCTGATGTCGAAGCGGGTCGACTTGCCGTCGACGCTCTTGGCCACCTGGGTGGCGATCTGGCTGACGATCGCCGCGCCATTGGCGGCGGCGAGATTGGCCGGGGTCTGGAGGGCGGCTTGCGGCCCGACCGGCGCCGCCGCCAGACCGTTAAGGCTGGCGTTATCGCCGCCGTTCGAGGCGGATTGGGTCTCGGGGGCCTGGCCGGGTGTGTCGGAAGCGGCTTTGGCGTCTCGATTCGCCGCCTCGGTGACGACGGGAGCGGTCGCGGGCGCAGCGCCGGCGGGTTGGTCGGCCGGAGCCGTCGACCCGGGCTGGGGGCTGGCCGGGGCGGTCGCGGCGTCGGCCTTGGCCAGGACCTTGGTCGAGACGGTCGCCAAGGGCTTAATGGGGGAAGCCGCCGAGGTCGGCAGCGCCGCGGCCGTCTCATCGGCGGTGAGCGTCAGGGCGGCGATCGGCATGGCGACGAGCGTGTTGTCGCTCGCCGGGGGCGGCTGCGGCGGCGGCGTCGCGTCCGGGGCGGTCGCCGTCTGGGTCAGCAGGACCGGCGCCGGCTGAGCGGGCGCGGCTTTTGCGGTCGCGGGCTGTATCGGCGCAGCTGCCGGTGTTGTCGCGGCCAGGACCGGCGGCGTTTGGGCCTGGTCGGCTACGGCGGGCGGCGCGGCGGGTGTCGCGGCGCTGGAAAGCGTCACGCTGAAGCT
>CALAEG010000048.1 GCA_937890965.1 uncultured Caulobacteraceae bacterium
TTTAGCAAGCGCGCCCGCGCCGGGCAAGCGCGATCGGGCTAGCGGCCCTCCCTCGGTCGTTCGTCCTCGCTCAGATAGTCCTGACTGAACTCCGGGGTGTCGCCGGCGTCCAGCGGGTCTTCGTCGTCGGTGGCGGCCGAAAGGTCGGGCGCGGTGAAGTTGAACGGGGCGTCGCCGCCCAGGAGGCCCAGGGTCTTCATCTCCTGGGCGCCCGGCAGGTCGGCCAGGCCGGCCAGGCCGTAATGCTCCAGAAAGCCGTCGGTGGTGGCGAAGGTGATCGGGCGGCCGGGCGAGCGGCGGCGCCCGCGCATGCGCACCAGGCCGATCTCAAGCAACAGGTCCAGCGTCCCGCGGCTGGCCTGGACGCCGCGGATGGCCTCGATCTCGGCGCGGGTGGCGGGCTGGTGATAGGCGATGATGGCCAGGGTCTCCTGGGCGGCCCTGGAAAGACGCCTGGGCTCCTGCCGCTCCTCGGTCATCAGGAAGGCCAGGTCGGTCGCGGTCTGCAGGCGCCAACGGTCGGCGACGCAGACCAGGTTGACCCCGCGCTCGGCATAGCGCGCCTTCAGCGCCATCAGGGCGTGGGCGACATCGGCGCCTTCGGGCAGGCGCCGGGCCAGGTCGGCGGCGCTCAGCGGCTCGGCGGCGGCGAACAGCAGGGCCTCGATGCGGCGTTCGGTCTCCTCAGGCGAACTCATTCAGCCGCCTCCAGGCGCAGTCGGGCGCGCAGGAAGAGGTCGGCGAACTGTTCCAGCTGGCGGGCCTCCAGCTCGCCCTCGCGGACCAGTTCCAGGCCGGCGGCCAGGGTTGAGGCCAGGTAGGAGGCGCGGCTGGGGCCCTCGTCCTCGATGGCGCTGGCGAAGGGCGCGACGGCGGTCAGGGCGGTCCAGGCGCGCAGTTCGGGCAGCTTGCCGCGCAGGCGGTTGCGGGCGTCCTCCAGCGGATAGGCCCTTGGCGGCGCCGGGCGATAGTGGTGGTCGGTGTGGCGCATCCGCTGGGCGACATAGGCCTGGATCAGGCCGTAGAGATCGCCCTCGAAGCGCGACGAGGCGGTGATCTGCACGGCTTGCGGGTCGCCCCGCGGGAAGACGTCGCGGCGGAGCTGGGCGCGGCCCTGCAGCGCCTCGGCGGCCTTGCGCAGCGCGTCCAGCCGGGCCAGGCGCAGCGCCAGGTCCTGGGCCAGCTCCTCGGCCGGCCGCTCGTCACCGTCCTGGGGCTTGAGGCTAGGCAGGAGCAGGCGCGACTTGAGGTAGGCCAGCCAGGCGGCCATCACCAGATAGTCGGCGGCGAGGATGAAATTGGCCTCACGCGCGGTGGCGATGAAGGCCAGGTACTGGTTGGCCAGTTCGGTGATGGACAGCCTGAGCAGGTCGACCTTCTGCGCCCGCGCCAGGCTGAGCAGCACGTGCAGCGGCCCCTCATAGCCATCCAGGTCGATGACCAGGGCTCCGCCCTCCTCCGCGGCCAGCTCGGCGGCGGCAAAGTCCAGGACGGGCTGGTCTGTCAGACTCATGCCGCCCTCGCGTCCGCGAACGCCGCGTCGAAACGGGCGCGGGCCTCAACGGCGTCGAACGGCTCCGGTGCGCGCGCGATGCGGGCCAGCGCGGCGGCGGCGCGGATCTCGGCCTGACCGGCCAGCGGCGCCGAACCGGCGACCACCGCCCGCATCTCCGCCATGTCGCCATTGCAGTGCAGGATCACGTCGCATCCCGCCGCCAGGGCGGCGCGCGTCAGGCCGGCCAGATCGCCGGAAAGCGCCTTCATGGAGATGTCGTCGCTCATCAAGAGCCCCTGGAAGCCGATCGCGCCGCGGATGATGTCGCCGATGACGCGTGGCGAGGTAGTGGCCGGCGCCGTCGGATCGATGGCGGTGTAGACGAGGTGAGCGGTCATCGCCATCGGCATGTCGGCAAGCGCGCGGAAGGGGGCGAAATCCAACGCCTCCAACTCGGCCAGCGAGGCCTCGACCACCGGCAGCGCCTTGTGGCTGTCGGCGCCGGCGCGGCCGTGACCGGGGATGTGCTTGATCACCGGCAGGACGCCGCCGGCCAGCAGGCCCTCGGCGGCCGCGCGGCCCAGGGCGGCGACGCCCTCGGGCGTGGCGGCATAGGCCCGGTCGCCGATTACGTCGTGGGCGTTCGCCGACGGCACGTCGAGCACCGGCAGGCAGTCGACATTGATGCCGAGGGCGGCCAGATCGTTGGCGATCAGCCGGGCGCCCAGGCGCGCCATCTCAACCCGCAGCGCGGGCGCTAGCTGGCCGTAGGCGCGGCCGGGCGGATAGAGCGGCCAGAGCGGCGGCCCGAGCCGCTGCACCCGGCCGCCCTCCTGGTCGATCAGGACCGGGGCGTCCGGGCGGTCGATTGAGCCGCGCAGGGCCTCGGTCAGCGCCCGCACCTGGTCCGGGCTCTCGACATTGCGCCTGAACAGGATGAAGCCCCAGGGCCGGGCGTCGCGGAAGAAGGCCCGCTCCTCGTCCGAAAGCCGCGGGCCCGCGCAGCCCAGGATGCAGGCCGTGGTCATCGGTTATTTCACGATGCAGACCGTGTGGGCGGCGTGCAGAGCCGAACAGAACTTCTCGGCGTCGGCCTTGCTGGCGAAGCCCCCGGCCAGGGCGCGGTAGAAGGTCTTGCCGTCCCGGCTGGTGACCTCGATCTTGCGGCTCTTGCCGGCCATCGCCGCGGCGGCGGCGCGCGCGGCGTCGCTCCAGCCTTTTTCCGCCAGAGCGGAAGACGAAAAGGCGCCAATCTGCGCCAGGATGCCGCCGCTGGGCGCGCCGGCGGGGGTCGGCTTCGCAGCGGCGGCCTGGGCGACCACGACCGGGGCCGGTTTCGGCGGCTTGGTGGGCTTGGCGGCGGAGGCGGCCTGGACCGGCGCCGGCTTGACCGGCGCTGGCGGCTTGGCAACGGCGGGCGCGGCAGCGACCGGCACAGGCTTGGCGACGGCCACCGGTTTGACCACCACCGGGGCGCTGGGCGCCGGCTCAGCGGCGCGCAGGGGAATGACGGCGACTGGGGCCGGCGCGGGCGGACGCGCGATCGGCCGGGGCTGTGGTTCCTCAGGCGCGGGTGCGAGGCTGGGGGCGGGCTGCCCCTCGCCCGGCGGCGGCTGCTCGGTCTTGTAGACCTGAAGGCCGGCGGTGGCGTCCGACGGCGCCTCCGACGACAGCGGCGCCGACTTGGTGTCGCCAATCGGCGCGCCGACAACCTGCGGTGGCTGGCCGGGTTTGCGCACCCCATGGCGATAAAAGACCACCAGGGCGGCCACCATGGCGATCAGGATGATGGCGCTGACGATCAGGGCCAGCGGCGCCGGCCCCCGCCGATCGCCGTCATGCCTCGGATCGAAGGCCAGCGGCGCATCGTTGGGAGGCGCATAGGCGCCTCGGTCTTGTTCGCTCATGACGGGTTCCGACGGGCTTACGAAGACGGCGCGCGAATCACGCCGCCGGACCACTTTAGCGCCGTTTCAGGCCAGACTGGGGCGCGTCAGCCCCTCAGTTCCACACATCGAGATTGAACAGTTTCCGGTGCTCCTCGATGGCGAACCGGTCGGTCATGCCGGCGATATAGTCGCAGACCACGCGCGCCTTCTCCGCATCATCGCACGCCTGGACACGCTCGAACTGGGCGGTCGGCAGCACGCCCGGCTCGTCGACGAACAGCCGGAACAGCTCGGCCAGGATGCGCCGGGCCTGGCTGCGCGTGCGGTTGACGCGAAAGTGCCGGTACATGCGCTCGTGCAGGAAGAGCCTGAGGCGGCCGAGGTCCTCGGCCATGTCGGGCGAAAAAGCGACCAGGGCGCGGTCCAGCAGGCGCACGTCCTCGACCGAAGCCACCCTGCCCGCCTCGACATTGCGCCCCGTCTGGTCCAGCACGTCCTCGACCATGGCCCCGATCATGCGGCGGACGGCCTCCATGCGGATCATCTGGTCGTCCAGGCCCGGCCGCTCGTCACGCAGCGTGTGCAGAATGGGGCCGATCAGCGGGACGGTTTCCAGCTCCTCCAGCCTGAACAGCCCCGCCTGCAGCCCGTCGTCGACGTCGTGGTTGTTATAGGCGATGTCGTCGGCGATGGCCGCGGCCTGGGCCTCGGCGGTGGCGTAGGTGCCCAGCCGCAGATCGTAGTCGACGTTGAACTTGACGATCGGTCGCCAGGACGGCCGCTCCAGCCGGTCGAGCACTGGGCCGTTGTGCTTGACCACCCCCTCCAGCATCTCCCAGCTCAGGTTGAGGCCATCGAAATCGGGGTAGCGGCGCTCCAGCTCGGTGACCACGCGAAAGGTCTGCACATTGTGGTCGAAGCCGCCAAACTCGGCGGTCGCCGCGTGCAGCGCGTCCTCGCCGGCGTGGCCGAAGGGCGGATGGCCGAGATCGTGCGCCAGGGCCACGGCCTCGGCCAGGTCGTCGTCCAGCCCAAGCGCCTTGGCGATCGAGCGCGCGATCTGCGCCACCTCCAGCGAATGGGTCAGCCGGGTGCGGAAATGGTCGCCTTCGTGGGCGACGAAGACCTGGGTTTTCTCCTTCAGCCGGCGAAAGGCCTGGGTGTGGATCACCCGGTCGCGGTCGCGGGCGAAGGGGGTGCGGGTGCGGCTGGGCGGCTCCGGATAGAGCCGGCCAAGCGACGCCGCCGGATCGGCGGCGTACAGCGCCCGGACAGGCGGCGATGAAACCTCGGCGTGCGCCATGAAAGGCTCCTTGAACGCGGCGCCCCTTTCGCGCAAGCCCCGACGGCCTCATATTAGGGCGAACGAGTCTTCAGACCCATGCGCACGCCCGTCACCCTTTCCGAGACCGCCGCCCGCCGCCTGCACAGCCTGGCCAAGAGCGAGGGCCGGCCGTTGATGCTGCGCGTCGCGGTCGAGGCCGGCGGCTGTTCGGGCTTCTCCTATCGCTTCGACCTGATCGACCACGCCGAGCCCGACGACCTGAAGATCGAGCGCGACGGCGCCTCGGCCGTGGTCGACGTGGTGTCGCTGGCCCTGCTCAACGGCTCGGAGATCGATTTCGTCGACGAACTGGCCGGCGCCGAGTTCCGCGTACGCAATCCCAACGCCCGCTCCAGCTGCGGCTGCGGCGTCAGCTTCTCGATCTAGGTCGCCCTAGCCTTGCGTCTCGAAGAAGGCGTCCGGGTCTTCCACCTCCACCAACCGCCCCTTCCGGATCTCCACGAAC
>CALAEG010000049.1 GCA_937890965.1 uncultured Caulobacteraceae bacterium
CGGACCGGACCTTCAATCTCGGCGAGCCGGAGCCACCTGACCATAGGGAATGGGTCGAGCGTTTCGCGCGCACGCTGGGCTGGTCGGGCGCGGTAGAGCCTCGGGCCGCGCCACCGGACAGCCCGCTCGCTACCCTGAACCTCAGCTATCCGTTGGTGGCGGACACAAGCGCGTTCCGCACGACCTGCGCTTGGAATGAAGCCACTGCGCTGGAGGAGAGGTTGGAAAGAACGGTCGCTGAACAGCGCTCGCGTGACATGTCGCCGCTATAGGGGGAGCAATGGCGGATCGGAAACGCCGTCCTGGATCGATGCATCAGCGGACCGGCGCGGACGGGACCCAGCGGCTTTCCGCCAGCGGTCGATTGACGGGCTTGGTTGCCGTGTCCGCTTTCGGGTCGGGATCCAAGGGCAATCTTCGACCCATTGCAGTCATTCGCGCGCCACCGCTTGTAGTACGGTGGGCCACCCAGCCCCGCCGCCGATTGCTCGGCCTGTTCACTTCCGGCCCAGTCAGACCCGGAGCACCGCCCCGCCTGGAATGTTCGCGACGGGTTCGGGCGACGCCGCTGGCGTTTCTGCAGACCAGGATCGCCGTCCTGGACGTCGAGATCGCCAAGCGGGCCAAGACCAACGCGCTCGCCAAGCGACTGATGATCATCGCCGGCGTCGGCCGCCGCCGCGTCCCGATGTTGGTTCCGCTCACCCGCTGGCACACGCCGACGGCTCCCAAGCGCGTCACCGGCCAATAGCCAACGCTGCGCATCCCGGCACTGACGCGGGTCAGTTTTCGCCGCGTTTTCGCCGTCTGGGCGGCGCCCTGAAGAAGCCGGCGCGGCGGCCCTCGTCGATCAACGGCCGGCAAATCCGCTCGATCTCGCGTATCGTGCGATCGAGCCGCGCGGCCAGTTCGTCCTCCTGGGATGCGGCGCCGCGGCCGATGGCGGCGCTCCAGGCCGAGCGATCGGAGTGGGAGGCGCCGTCGCCAAGCTGGTCCGCGCGCGCCAGGCTGTCGGCGGCGTCGAGCACTTCCTTATGCATCTTGCGCAGCTCGTCGAACGGTTTGGCGGCCTCTTCGCCGAAATAGGCCATGAACCGGTAGCGGCTGGCCTGCAGGTCGGAGAACAACTGGCTCTCCCGCGCCAGCCGCTCCACCGGCCCGCCCGAGCCGGCGGCCTCGGTCGGCGCCAGACCCCCATCGCCTGGAAAGCGCGCCCAGGTCATCAGGTCGCGCGCGCGATAGAACTGCGCGAGCACCTCTTCGGCCAGTTCGGCCTTGCGACGCCCGACCGTCTCGGCGCGCCAGGCGCCGAGACCGCGCACCGCCGCCCAGCCGGCGACCGCCGCCGCCAGACCGGTCGACAGATTGCCTAGCGCCGACACCCAGGCCGCCGAGTCCGTCATAGGCGACACAGTCAGACCCGATGAACGACTGTCAATACGGGCGATCCCTTAGCCGTCCTGTTGAGTCTCCTTCATCAGCCGGGTGATTTCGGTGATTAGCGCCGCGGGTGAGATGGGTTTGGCGACGACACCGTCCATGCCCGCCGCAAGATACTCGGTTCGCTGGTGCGCCATGACGTTGGCGGACCGGAACGGCATTCCAACCGTCTATGTGGTGCGGCACTAACAAATTCACTGGTCAACCACAGTCTGGAAGCCCTTCCGTCCCGATCGCAAATGGAAGTCGCGGGCGGTCATGCCATCTTCGGCGGGGTCGAAATCCGAGGCTTCAACCTCGCGGCCCGACCCCTCGATAGGGGTTCCATGCGCCCGCGCAATTGCCTCGGCGACCTCATCCACGCGGAGCGGCGCGAAGCCATCGCACATTCAGCTAGACTAATTACAAAGCTCAGTCGCAAATATGACCTTGCGGTGTGGTGCAACGAGACTTCCGTGTGATGAGAAGAACGAACGAGCAGATCTTCCTCGATAAGCTCTCATAT
>CALAEG010000050.1 GCA_937890965.1 uncultured Caulobacteraceae bacterium
GCGATTTCGCGCAAGGCCGAGACAAGGCCTTCGGTCAGCGACAGCTCCAGGCCGAGCGGCGCGCCGATCGCATAGACCCGGCCGCCCACGGCGACGCTATCGGCCGGGGCGATGCTCACCGGCCCGCCCGGGAGGTCCTCGTTCACGGCCAGCAAGCAGAGGTCGCGCGCCGGGTCGGGGTCACGCGTCACCTGGGCGACCTGGACGATGGTCTTGCCGGCATCGTGGCTCACGCGAATGCTGGTGGCGCCATTGACCACGTGCGCGTTGGTGGCCAGCGTGCGCGCATCGATCGCCACGGCGCTGCCAACCGCGCCTGCGCCGGGCGCGGCGTGATCGGCCTGGACCATCCAGACCGCCGGCGCCGCCCGAGCGAACAGTTCCGCCGGCGTCAGCGCCGCCGCCGGCTTCAAAGTAGATAGACCGACCATAGGACAGAACCCTCGATCAAGGCGGAACGCGGCGCTAAGGCTCACGGTTGCTCGCTCGCCTCTGCGCTTGGCTGTTGACTCCCCTCGCCCGCCCAATTCTAATTTTGCCGGCAGAGGCCGGGGCGTGGCGACACGCTCCGGCCATTTCGACTTGAAGATAAGCTTTTAGACGCCGGCATTCATTGCAAGCCGGCGAGGCGTTGAATTTGAAAGGCTTTTCATGAGTATCAAGGGCAAGGCCTATATAGCCGGCGTGTTCGAGCACCCGACGCGCGAGGCCATCGGCTACACCACCCCGCAACTGCATGCCGAATGCGCCAAGGGGGCGCTGGAAGACGCCGGCCTGAGCAAGGATGACATCGACGGTTATTTCTGCGCCGGCGACGCGCCCGGCTTCGGGGCCATGTCGATGGCCGACTATATGGGCCTGAAGCTGCGCCACATGGATTCCACGGAGACCGGCGGATCCTCCTACATCCTGCACGTCGGCCATGCCGCCGAGGCGATCGCGGCGGGCAAGTGCTCGGTGGCGCTGATCACCCTGGCCGGCCGGCCGCGCACCGCCCGCATGGGCATGGGCGGCGGCGGCGGCGGACCAGGCCGCGGCGGACCGCCGCCCGGCGCGGCCTTCGGCGAGGTGCCCGAGGCCGGTTTCGAGAACATCTATGGCGGCTCGACCCACAACACCTACGGCATGTGCGCCATGCGCCACATGCACGACTATGGCACCACCTCCGAACAGCTGGCCTGGATCAAGGTGGCGGCCTCGCACCACGCCCAGTGGAACGAGCATGCCATGCTGCGCGAGGTGGTGACGGTCGAGGACGTGCTGGCCTCGCCGATGATCGCCACCCCGCTGCACCGGATGGACTGCTGCGTCGTCTCCGACGGCGGCGGCGCGGTGATCGTGGTCTCGCCCGAGGTGGCCCGCAGCCTCAACCGGCCGCTGGTCAAGATCATCGGGGCCGGTGAGGCGCCCAAGGGCCCGCGCGGCGGCAACGATCTGGACCTGACCTATTCCGGCGCGGTCTGGTCAGGCCCGGCGGCCTTCGCCGAGGCCGGGGTCACGCCCAAGGACATGAAATACGCCTCGATCTACGACAGCTTCACCATCACCGTGCTGATGCAGCTCGAGGATCTCGGCTTCTGCAAGAAAGGCGACGGCGGAAAGTTCGTCGCCGACGGCAACCTGATTTCCGGCGTCGGCAAGCTGCCCTTCAACACCGACGGCGGCGGGCTGTGCAACAACCACCCCACCAACCGCGGCGGCATCACCAAGGTGATCGAGGCGGTGCGCCAGCTGCGCGGCGAGGCGCATCCCAAGGTGCAGGTGCCCAATTGCGATCTCGCGATCGCCCACGGCACTGGCGGTTCACTGGGCACCCGCCACGGCGCGGCCACCGTCATCATGGAACGGGAGTAGGCGCGATGAGCGACGTTCAAGAAGCCCCCAAGACCCGCCGCATCCCGGCGCCGGCGACCAACACCGAGAGCCTGCCCTTCTGGGAGGCGGCCAAGGAGGGTCGCTTCCTGATCAAGCGTTGCGGCGAGTGCGGCAAGGCGCACTGGTATCCGCGCGCGCTCTGCCCCTACTGCTTCAGCGCCGACACCCGCTGGGAAGAGTCGCCGGGCGAAGGGGTGATCTACACCTTCAGCGTCATGTTCCGGAACACGCCGGTTCCCTACGCCATCGGCTACGTCAATCTGGACGAAGGTCCGGCGGTGCTGACCAATTTCGTCGACTGCGATCTGGCGACGCTGGAGATCGGCCAGAGGGTCAAGGTCCGCTTCCAGGAGACCGAAGGCGGGCCGCCGGTTCCGGTGTTCGCCCCGGTCTAGCCGAAGCCCGGTTGCAATTCTCCCGGATCGGCGCGAGCATTAAGCTTGGCCGGTCGCGGCGGAGGGCCGATCGTCCGGCTTCAGGGGAAACAACCATGATCAAATATGCAATCGCCGCCGCCGCCGTTCTGTCGGTCCTGGCGCCCATGGCCGCCCAGGCGCGGACCTATAGCTGCATCGCGCGCAGCCCGACCGGCAGCTACGGCTATTCCAGAAACATGTACCCGCTTGCCCGCGCCCGCCTGGTTGCGCTGAACCAGTGCGCCATCCGCACGCCGCGCAACCGCGTCTGCGTGATCACCAGCTGCGTCTAGGCTGGGATTCGGGCCTGTAGCAGCTGGCGGAAGGCCTGCAGGTCCTTTTCATTGACGTCGGACACGGCCCAGAAGGTCATGCCGCCGCGCGTCCAGTGCAGCAGGGTGTAGCCGTCGCCAGGCTTGGCCTCGGCTGGACCCAGCTCGCCGCTGCCTGGCCAGACGAACAGATTGATCACGTGGCGGCCGCGTCGATAAACGATGGCCGCCACCGTTCGCTTGCCGATGTAGTCGAGCCGCCCGCCGACGAGCGGAAAGCCTTGGTCGGCCAGATCGATCACCGGCGGCGAGAAGTCGAGCTTGCCGCCGAACCAGGGCTTGACCACGTGCTGGTCGGAGGTGACCACGTCGGTCAGGTGGCCGACAAGCTGCGAGCGGACATGGCCGGCGACCAGGTCCTGCTCCAGTTGGGCGGTCTGCATCGCCGGAACCACGGAGACCGCCAGGACCGCGCAGGCCGCAAGGGCGACGCCCGCGCCGCCAAAACCCCAGAGCGCGCGGTCGCGCCGCCTCCCGCCGCTGAACGGCCTGACGACGGCCGCTGACGGCGTCACCGGGGCGGCCGGCGCGGCCGAAGCCTCAGCCGCGCGGACCATGGCCTCCAGCCGCAGAGTGAGTATGTCTGGCGCGACAACACGGACATCCTCGCCGCGCAACGCCGTGCGCAGCTTCAGCGCGTCCGCATAGGCCTCGGAACAGGCCGCGCAGCCGGCGACATGCGCCTCGACCTCGACCGCGTGGGCCGCGTCCAGTTCACCATCGATCAGGCCCTGCAGCCGCTCCTGCCAGTCGGGACAGCCGCTCATGGCCTCGCCTCCCCAAGCTTCGCCTCGTGCGCGCGCCAGGCCTCGGCCAGGGCGCCCGGCGCGCGGGCCAGCCGTGACATCACCGAGCCGATCGGGCTCTCGGTCATGACGGCGATCTCGCGATAGCTGAACTCTTCCATCTCGCGCAGGATGATGACCTCGCGCAGCCGGGGCGGCAGCCGGTCGATCAGGGCGTGCAGCGCGCCGGCCTGGCTCTTCTTGGCCAGCGCCTCTTCCGGGTCGTCCTGTTCGGTGTCGGGAAAGTCCCAGTCCTCGTCGTCGTCCGCATCGTTGGCCGGGCGCGACAGCGGCGCCGTCGCCTTCCGCCGCTGATCGCGGAGCCAGTCGTAGAAGCGGTTGCGCACGATGGTCAGGATCCAACTGCGCCCATCGCCGCCGCGATAGTTCGAAAATGCGCCAAGCGCGCGCACATAGGCGTCGTTGACGATGTCCTCGGCCACGTCCGGCCGGCGCGAAAGCCGAAGCGCCAGATTGTAGGCCGCATCGGCGTGCACAAGCACCACCTCGCGGAAGCGACGCGTCTGCTCGGGGCTCAAAGGCCCCGGCCGGGCCGTTGGCGAGGCCGGCGTCAGCACAGCTGTCTCAAGCCGCTCCTCCGCGGGCGAACGGGGCTCGGTCGCCGCCCAACCGACGACGCCACGCAGACTAGCGTGTGACGACGACTTTGCCATGCATCTGTGGGTGCAGTCCGCAGTGATAGGCATAGGTTCCGGGGGTCGCGAAGGTGAAGCTGTAGCTCTCGCCGGTGTCGAGCGGGGCAGAGCGGAAGGCCTTGTTGTCGGCCACGACGCTGTGGGCGTCATCATCGTTGTTGGTCCAGGTCACGGATGTACCGGCCGGCACGGTGATCGTGGCCGGCCCAAAGTCGAAGTTGGCGATCTTGATCGTCGCCTTGCCGGGCGTCGCAGCCTCGGCCGCCGCGCCCAGGGGGTTGGGGGACAGAGATGCGGCGGCCGAGAGCGCCGCCAGGAGGGCGATGGCGAGGACGGGACGAACGGGAGTGAGGTTCAGCATGGGAGGGAAGTTCCGTGAAAAGGGGGTCAGGCCAGGGTCTGGTCGACGAGGGCCAGGGCGCCGCGGCCGTGCAGGCGGGTGATGTCACGCACGCCGAGCACATGGCGCAGCTGGTCGGCCGGCACCTTCAGCGGCCCCGGTGAGGCGCCGGGCGTTCCGGCCGCGGCTTGCGGATAGGCGGTCGAGCGGGTGGTGTGGAAGCTGATATTGCCCTCGATCTTGGTGATCACCTGGTGGATGTGGCCGTTGAGCACGGTCACCGAGCCGAAGCGCCGAAGCGGCATGAGCGCCTGTTGCGCGTCAACCGTGCCCCAGCCCCAGGGCACATAGGCGTCGAACAGCGGCATGTGGGCGTAGACGACGATCGGGGTCGAGGGTGAGAGGTGCGCCACGTCCTTGGCCAGCCAGGCGATCTGCTCAGGCCCCAGGTGGCCCTGGCCGTCGGGGTTGAGGTTGACCACATTGACCAGGCCGATGAAGTGGACGCCGGAGACGTCGAAGCTGCGATAGCCGGTTCCCCAGGTCCCTTTGCCGAAGTGCTCGAGGAAGAGCTTGCCGTTGCCCTCGTCGAGGGTGTCGTGCTCGCCGGGGGTGTAGAAGACCGGCACGTTCAGGTCCTTCATCACCTGGGCGACGGTGTCGAACTCGTCGGCCTTCGACAGGTGGGTGAGGTCGCCGGTGTGGATGATGAAGGACGGCTTGACCGGCATCGCCTTGATCTTGCCGATGGCCTCGCGCATCGTTCCCAGCGTGTCGGGGTTGGCGGCCTTGTCGAAGCCGATATGGGTGTCGCTGATCTGCACGAAGTCGAGGCTTCCTGACTTGCGCGTCGCCGCGTCCGCGGCCGTGGCCAGCACCGAGCTCGCCACCCCGCCGCCGATGGTCCAGAGCACGCCCGCTCCAGCCCAGGCCATGCACTTCATGGCGTCGCGCCGGCCGGCATCGGCGGGCGTGTGGTCGGCATTCTTGGTCATCGTTATCTCGCAGAGCTTGAGGTCATGCCTGCTAGACGAACGGCGCCGGCGACTTATTCTCGAATGAGCGAAATGACCCTCACCACCCCCACCTCAGCGTTCACCGTCCAACCTCTGAGCCGCGCCGATCTGCCGGTCGATACGGTGGCGATGGCGCGCGCCCTGATCGGCAAGACCCTGACCCACGAGCGTCCCGAGGGCCGCGCCAGCGGGCGGATCGTCGAGACCGAGGCCTATCCGGTCGGCGATCCCGCCGCCCATGCCTTCATCGGCCTGACCAACCGCAACCGCTCGCTCTTCCGCGAGCGCGGCCACGCTTACGTCTATCTGGGCTACGGCGTCTCGTGGCTGGCCAACGTGTCCAGCGAGAGCGACGGCATAGGCGCGGGCGTGCTGCTCCGCGCGCTGGAGCCGCTCGAAGGGATCGAGCTGATGCGCCGCCGGCGCGGCCGCGAGCGGCTGGCCGACCTGGCCAGCGGCCCCGGCAAGCTGTGCATGGCTTTGGACATCCACCGCGGCCAGGACGGGCTGGATCTTTGCGGCGACAGCGCGCTCTGGCTGGGCCAGGCCGTGCGGCCAGTGGGCGAGATCGGCGTCAGCGTCCGCATCGGCATCACCAAGGCCGCCGACAAGCCCTGGCGCTTCTTCGAGCGCGGCAGTGCGTTCCTTTCCGGCCCGCGCAAGCTGAACCTTTGATTCCGCGGCTTCCGGCCCGCCCACGCAACCTGCTATGAGGGCGGCGCGAAGTTTGGGAGTGGCCGCATGACCGACCATATCGAGAAGCCTTGGGCCCTGATGCGCCACCACGCCGGCTGGGCGGACGTCTTCCGCATCGAGGGCGAGAGCGCCGACGCGGTGACCGGCTTCTATCCCGACCGCGAGACGGTGGGACCGCACGTCAGCTATTCCACCCGCGCGGTCCTGGCCCGCTTCCCCACCTTCGAATCCGCCCACGCCGCCCGCGAGAGCGGCGTCGCCGAATGGCGCAAACACGACGCCGCGGTGAAGGAAGCCGAAGCCAAGCTGCGCGCGGCCGAAAAGATCCGCGAAGACGCCTGGATCGGCTGGCTGAAAGCCGCCGGCGACCGGCCCTGAACCAAGGCGGCATCTGATGACGATGGAGCTCACCTCGACCAACGCTTCGCAATGGCGGCCGGTGCGGGAGGGCGTGACGCTGACCGGGCTCAGGTTGCAGCACGGCGCCGGCACCTTTCTCATGCGCTATGAGCCGGGTTCGCGATCGCCGACCCACACCCATCCCGGCGGCGAGGAGATCTATGTGGTCTCCGGCAATGGCCGGCTCGACGATCTGGCCTTCGGGCCTGGCGACTTCATCTTCACCCCGCCCGGCGAGGGCCACACCCTGCACGCCGAGACCGAGGTGCTGATCCATGTGGTGCTGCCGCAGGCGGTGGTGATCACCGAATAGACCGGCGCGGGTTCGACGGCGCCGGGCCGGAACCGGATCGGTTCTGAAGGTTTCTCCTTGCAATCGATTTCTCGATCGAATTGGAGACCGCAATGTCACTCGACCAAATCGAAGGCACCGCCAGGCAAGGCATTGGCCGGATGAAGGAAACCATCGGCGACGCGATCGGCAATCCCGGGCTGCAGGCCAAGGGCGTGCTGGATGAGGCCCTGGGTACGGTCCAGGAGACCTATGGCCGGGTCTCGGACGGCGCGCGCGGCGCAATCCGCCAGGCGGCCGGCCGGGCGCGTAGCGCCCGCGGCGACCTCGAGGACCTGATCGATCAACAGCCCGTGCTGGTGGCCGCGATCGCGCTTGGGGTCGGGCTGGCCATCGGCCTGCTTCTGCTCGGCGGCAGCAGGGTCGCCAGCCGCCGCTAGACGGCCGTAAGGCTGGTCCAACCCTTGAGGGCGCGCCCCAGCCAAGCTGGCGGGGATGGTGTTTTTCTGCCAAGACGGCGGCATTGAAAACAACGTCCATGGGGAAATTTCAGATGTCGCCTGACGATCATCCCGGACTTGCGTCCGCCGAGCGCGCCGATGCGGTTCATGCCGGCCTTTCCGCCTCGGGCCTCGCCGCCCTCAACCAACAGATGCACGGCCTGGTCGACGACCGGCAACTGGCCGGCGTCGTAACCCTGGTCGCCCGGCACGGCGAGGTGGTGAATTTCGACGCCTATGGGACGCTCGACGTTTCGGCCCCGTCGCCGGTGCGGACGGACTCGATCTTCCGCATCGCCTCGATGACCAAGCCGATCACCGGGGCGGCGATGATGATGCTGTGGGAAGAGGGCAGGTGGGCGCTGGACGACGAGCTCGCCAACCACATTCCGGAATTCGCCGGCCTTAAGGTCAAGGCCAAGGACGGTTCGCTGGTCGACCAGGCCACGCCGATGACCATGCGCCAGATCATGAGCCATTCCGCCGGCTTCGGCCGCGCTGGCGACTATCAGGATGTCAATCTGCGCGCCGGCGACCTGCCGGACATGATCGACACGCTTTCCAAGCTGCCGCTGAGTTTCCAGCCAGGCACGGAATGGCGCTATGGCCCCAGCGTCGATATCCAGGGCTATCTGATCGAAAAGATGTCCGGCCAGGGGCTAGACGAATTCTTCGAGGCCCGCCTCTTCGCGCCGCTCGGCATGGTCGACACCGGCTTCTGGGTCGAGGCCGCCAGGGGCGGCCGCGTCTCGCGCATCCACAAATATGTCGACGGCAAGATTGCCGCGGCCGGGCCGTCCAACATCTTCAACACCGCCAAGCCCAAGTTCCTCGCCGGCGGCGGCGGGCTGGTCTCCACGGCCCAGGACTATTGGCGCTTCGCCCAGATGATCCTGAACGGCGGCGAGTTCGCCGGCCGGCGCTATCTGAAGGCCTCGACGGTCGAACTGATGCACACCAACGTGCTGGCCCCTGGCGTCAACGTCACCCTCTACGCTCCGGACACCACGGGCCTGGGCTTCGGCATGGACTTCGCCATCGTGCAGGATCCGGCCGCCGCCAAGACCAGCCAGGGCATCCACAGCTACTACTGGGGCGGCGCCTTCGGCACCTGGTTCTGGATCGATCCGATCAACGACATGACGGTCATCGGCTTCATCCAGAACACCAGCGGCTCGACACCCGGCTCGGGCACGCCGGCCGTGCGCGAGATGTCGGCCAAGGCGGTCTATGCGGCCATGACCGACCGGAAATCGGCCCCTTAAAGGCCTTCTTCCGAACCCTTCCCGATCGCCGGCGCATCGTGATGCGGGGCGCCGGCGTGCGGGCTTCACGCAGGTGTGACGATTGATACGCCGTCCGCAAAGCGCATACTGGGAGAAATGCGGCCGCTTTAGAGCCGTCTCGGGAAGGAAACTCGCCCATGCCTAAGCTTGCAGACCGCTATCCGTTCCCCGCGGCCGAAGGCTCGCACTGGACGGTGCCGCAGGATTTCGACGTCGCCTTCAACTGGGACTATGACGACGGTCGCGCCACCATGATGGGTCTCTACCGCAAGGGTATCGAGATGCAGTGGGACGCCGACACCCGCATCGACTGGACCCAGGAGCTGGACGAGGACAACCCCGAACAGCTGCCAGAGGAAATGCTGCCGATCAGCGGCATGGCCCAGTACGAATCCATGTCGCGCAAGGAAAAAGCCAATGTTCGGCGCCACTTCCAGGGCTGGCAGATCAGCCAGTTCATGCAGGGCGAGCAGGGCGCGCTGATCTGCGCCGCCAAGATCGTCACCCAGGTGCCGGACATCGATTCCAAGTTCTACGCCTCCACCCAGGTGATCGACGAGGCGCGCCATGTGGAGAGCTACAAACGCCTGCTCGAAAAGTTCGGCGTCGCCTATCCGATGACCCCGCCCTTGCAGGAACTGATCGACCAGGTGCTGCGCGACAGCCGCTGGGACATGACCTATCTGGGCATGCAGGTGGTGATCGAGGGCTTGGCCCTGGCCGCCTTCCAGCAGATCCGCGACCATGCGCAAAACCCCCTCGCCGCCGCCGTTAACGCATATGTGATGCAGGACGAAAGCCGCCATGTGGCCTTCGGCCGGCTGGCGCTGCGCGACTTCTATCCACAACTAACCCAGCACGAGCGGGACGAGCGCGAGGAGTTCCTGCTCGAGGCCTGCTATCTGATGCGCGACCGCTTCGACGCGGTCGAGGTGTGGAAGACGCTGGGCCTCGATCCGGCCAAGTGCGCCGAGCACATGTACGATTCAGGCTTCATGGAGATGTTCCGCTCGTCGCTCTTCACCCGCATCGTGCCGATCGTGAAGGATGTCGGCCTGTGGGGCAAAACCATCCGCGACGGCTATGAGACCATGGGCATTATCGGCTTCGCCCAGACCGACGTGCAGGCCCTGCAGGAGTCCGACGACAATATCGCCAAGGAGTTCGACGCCCGCCGCGGCTATGTGCAGAGCGTCGTCGACCGGGCGGCCGCGATGCAGCCGGCCGAATAAACAACCGTCATCCCCCGCTGGAGCCGCGAAGCGGCGGAATGCGGGGGATCCATGAGCGCATGCGTTTGGCGCGAGTCACGGGCGGGCGGCCGGTCTGACGGAACCCACATCGGTCGGCGATCATGGGTGGCCCGGACAAGCCGTGCCATGACGGCGGGGATGTTCATCGATTGACGATCACACGGCCGGAGCCGGTGGCGGAACTCACCACCGCGCCGGTGACGCGCGCCACGCGCAGGTTCCCCGATCCGGAGGACGAGGCGTTGACCGTGTCGGCCTGACCGTCGAAGTCCACGTCGCCGGAGCCGGAAATGCGCGCATCGACCGTGCTGGCATGACCGCCGGCGATCTTCAGCGCGCCCGAGCCGCTGATGCGCGCGCGCACCGTGCCGGACGCTGCCAGCACCGTCATGTCGCCGGAGCCGCTGATATCAACGCCCAGGCTGCGCGTCACCGCGCCCGTGGCGATCTCACCGTTGCCGGAGAGGCCCGCCGAAAGGTCCTGCGCGGCGCCCTTGAACTGGACGTCGCCCGAGCCCGAGACGTCCACGTCGAGCCTCGAAGCCTGGCCGCCATTGACCACCAGATCGCCGCTGCCGCTGACACGGATGCGCACCGGGCCGGACGCCTGCTCGACGGTGATCTCGCCGGACCCCGACACCGCCGCGTCGAGCCCGCCCAAGGCCGTCCGCGTGACGATGTCGCCGGAGCCGCTGGCCTGCAGCGCCATCTGGTCGGCCGTTCCGGTCCGAACGTTGGCCGAGCCGGAACTGCCCACAGCCAGCCGGTCGCGGACGTTGCCCACCGTCCAGTCGCCGCAGCCGCTGACGGCCAGGTCCAGCCGGTCCGCGCGGGAGATGGCGCCGAAGACCCCGCCGCCCGCCGAGACCCGCGCCTCC
>CALAEG010000051.1 GCA_937890965.1 uncultured Caulobacteraceae bacterium
ACGAGGTGCATCGCATCCTGATCGCGCGAAATGTGCTGTCGCGCTTTGCCACCGGCGAAAGCTGGGATTTCGGAAACTGAAGACGGGTGCAAGCCCGGCCTTGTCGGCCACCCTCGCCGCCTCGACGAATGTTCGCTAGCGCTAAGCCTCAAATGCACGCCGGGCGTGGAGCGGCGGATCACCCGCTGGGGGAGTACCAGGCGGTCATCGATGCCATGCAGCGCAGGATGGACCTGGCGCCCTACAGCATGCGCGCCCGACGCCGGCCTAGCCGGTGAGCGACGCGCCGACGAGCCGGCCGATCACGAAGGTGATGGCCGCTGCGGCATAGCCGATGAGCAGCTGACGCGAGGCTGAAAAGACCACGCCGCGGCCCGTGAACAGCGAGGTGGTGGTCCCGATCCCGACCAGCGCCAGACCACTGAGCGCCAAGCTCGCGATCAGCGCTGGCCAGCCGCTTAGGAAAAGAAACGGCGCCACGGGGAAGATCGCGCCGAAGGCGAACAGCAGGAAGGAGGCCGCCGCCGCGCCGGAGGCCGAGCCGCCGAGCGCATCCGGATCTATGCCCAGTTCCTCGCGCACCAGGGTGTCTAGCGCCGAGGTCTTGTCGGCGAGCAGCCGCTCGGCCAGGACCTTGGCCTCGGCCTCCGGCAGGCCCTTGGCCTGGTAGATCAGGACCAGTTCCTCTTGCTCCTCCTCGGGCGACTGCTCCAACTCGGCCGCCTCGGTGGCGATCTGCTTCTTATAGAGTTCTCGGGCGCTGTTCACCGACAGCCATTCGCCCATGGCCATGGAGCAGGAGCCCGCCACCAGGCCGGCGATACCGGTGAGCAGGATGGTGTGCGCCGAGGTGGCCGCCCCGGCGACGCCCATGACCAGGCTCAGATTGGACACCAGGCCGTCATTGGCGCCAAGCACCGCCGCCCGCAGCGAATTGCCGCCGCCGCCGCGATGACGGCCCTCGAGCGTCGCCACCGATGGACCGGAAAGGCCGCGGCCAGTCGATGCGGCGGCGCCGATGACCCGGGCATGGGAGCGCTCGTCGGTCGGCAGGCCGCCGGCGACGGCTTCCGGCTGGTTGTCATAGGCGTCGACGTCGCGGGCTTCGCCGGCCGCGATCGCCGGCAGGACGAAGGACGGGCCGAACCGCGTCGCCAGCCAGGACAGGGCCCGCGCCCGGAAGCTTGGCGCGAGCTTCACCCCATGCACGCCCTTGTCGTCCAGGTGGCCGCGCCAGAACTGGGCGTGCGCGCTCTCCACCGAGGCGAGCTTGCGGTAGACGGCGGCCAGGTTCGGATCAGACTCGGCCTCGGCCAGGACGCCATAGAGCGCCGCACCGTCGACCTCGCCCTGCAGATTGGTGCGATAGCGTTGGACGTCCTCGGCCTTCGCCATGGGCAGCGCCTCCGCGGCGGGCCCGCTCGACGGGCTCGGCTCCAGGATGATCCCGATCCGGGGCCTGGTCGAGCCGATAAGGTCTGAACGCCAATCGCGCCGGCGGCGTCCAGCCGGCGCGCTTCAGTGGCTGAACAGCACGAACTTCGACGAGGCCGCGATGAAGTCTTCGGTGACGCCGCCAAGGGCCCACTCGCGTAGGCGCGAATGACCGTAGGCCCCAGTGACGATGAGATCGGCCGAGTGACGAATAGCGGTGGATTCGATGGCGTCGGCGACCGTCCCCTTGCCTCTCGGGACGACTTCGAGGGCCGCCTCGACGCCGTGACGGGACAATCGGCGCACAACGTCCTTCATGCCACCCTGGTCGACCACCGTGTTGGCGTCGCCGGACACGCCGAGAACGACGACGCTCTGCGCCCGCATCAGGAAGGGCAGGGAATCGGCGAGGGCTCGGCGAGACTCGCGGCTGTCCTTCCAGGCGACGATGACACGCTCGCCGGAAAAGCTCACATCATTATCGGCCGCCAACAGAACCGGGCCGCCGGCTTCCATGATCAGCTCGGCGGGCTTGGCGGCGAAGGTCGGGCCCGCGCCGTGCAACGGCCGTCCCGCGATGATCAGGTCGGACCCGCGCGCTTCCAGGGCCAGGATCTTGGCCGGATAGTCTTCGCAGGCGATCCACAGGTCGCCTTTGCGGCCGGCCATGTTGTCGTGGAACCGCCGCTCAGCGGCCGGAAGATCGAGCGCGATGCGCTGACGCACGGCTTCGATCACCGCGCCGTCGGCGGCGGCGTATCCAGAGGCGGCTATCGGATCGAACGCTTCGGCGCCCAGGCCGGTCACCAAGCCATCGAACAGCTCGGCCACACGCCGGGCCAGCTTCAGGCGACGGTCGCAGTCGGGGGTGGGGTCGGTGTGAACAAGAATGGTCTTGTAGGACATGGCTGACGCCTCGTGAATTGGCGCAGACGACGTCTCCGCGCTCGTCAGTTAATCTCGCCGCCGTCGCCACGCCTCGCCGTGATCCAGATCAAATTCTTCGGCGCGATTGTGGCGCGGGATCAGGCCTGACGCGGCCGCATTCACCTGGCGAGGAGTTATCGGTGTTCGCAATGCAATTGGGAGCGCCGCACCAGGCCCTTGAGCCGACCCATCGACCCGATCCGGCCCCCGGTCCGGGCGAGGTGCGCCTGCGCGTCCACGCCTGCGGGGTCTGCCGCACCGACCTGCACGTCATCGACGGCGAACTCGGGGCAGGCCCCTCGCCCATCGTCCCGGGCCACGAGATCGTCGGCGTGGTCGAGGCAGTCGGTGATGGCGTGCCGGAGGGGCGGATCGGCCAGCGTCTTGGCGTGCCCTGGCTG
>CALAEG010000052.1 GCA_937890965.1 uncultured Caulobacteraceae bacterium
TCGGCCAGGGCGTCAACCAGACCGTCCTGAAGGTCGACTGGAAGGGCAAGACCGATCTCGCCGTCCAGACCCCCGATGGCGTCAAGGAACCGCTCAACCGCCGCTCGACCATCTCGATCAACTTCTAACGATCGGGACGGCAGCTAAGCACTCAAGGCGCGGGCCGGTCGCAAGACCGGCCCGCTTCTTTGTGTCTGCAGCTCAGGCCAAGGAAGATTTGAACCACGAAAAACACGAACAGCACGAACGTGAAGCCGCAATGTGGAGCCAGGCTCTCGCAGGCCCCGCCGCTACCCGTTCGTGCCCTTAGTGGTCGAATACGAAGGCAGAGGCAGGCTCAGGTCTGACTGCCAAGTTCGCCAAGGACGCCAAGGCGAAGGCGCGGGCGACCGATATCGATCGCGCGCCCTAGGCGCGCATTCCAGTTCTGCAAACCGACGGCCCGCCGCTCTTCCTGGCGTCCTTGGCGATGAGTCCTTCGCCAGAGCTGGCAAGGCCCGGCCGCCGGTCATGCTGGCGGAAGCGCGCGATTCTGTTAGAGATTGCCCGCGCGGAGCGGCCCTCGACGGGCGGCGAGCGCCAATTCCGACTGACGAGGATCAGCTGTCGATGAAATCAACCTTCGCCACCGCCGCCGCCCTGGCCGCGGCGCTCGTGACCGGCCCCGTTCTGGCTCAAGCGCCGGCGCCGTCCGCGCCCATGCCCGGCTTTCCCGGCTATGGTCATCCGGCCATTGGGCCGGCCGACTGCAGGGTGCTCAATCCGAACCAGGCCCAATGCGTCATTCCCGCCAAGACCGCGGGTCGATACCTGGTTGATGCGTCGGGCACCTCGACCGCGACCGCCGCCGGCGCTCTGCAGGAGATCATCATCGGCGGCCGGACCTGGCAATGCGCCCAGGCGACCAATCATGCGGCCTGGTCGAGCGGATCCAGAACCTTTCACGTCCAGTGCGTGATCAATGTTCTCACCGACGAACCGCTGGCGGTGAACATGCTCTACCGCGACTCCAACGCCACCAAGGATCCGAAGGGCCCCGTCCTGACCATTGCGACCATTCCCTGGAACGGCATTCTCGACGTCCGCTTCAGCGGCGCCAAATAGCCCGGCTATCGGCGAGCCTCGGCGGTCTCGATCAGGACCTGCAGGGCGCTGACGATATGGTAGGCGCTGGAGGCGGGCGCGGGTCCGTCGGTCCAGCCGCCGCCGTCCGCCAGCCGTACGTCCCGCCAGGTTCCTGGTTTCGGAACGTCCAGATAGACGTTGAGCGCGGCCGCCGCCTGATGGGCGGCCGCCAAGGCCATCCCGTCGTCGCCCGGGCGCATCAGCGCCGCCTTCAGCCGCTCCGCCTGCGGCCACAGCCGCGCCGAGGCGCTCTTTACCGCGCCGTCTGGCCAGATTTCATCGACCGCGAAGCCAGCCTCGTCGATGCCGTATCGTTCACCGTAGGCCACAAGGGCCCTGACCGTCGCTGACCGGTCCGTCCCGCCCGCCCGCTGCAGCTGACCGAGCAGCCAGGCCCACTCGAACTGGTGCCCAGGCGCGGCGCCGCCTGAGGCTATAAGCCGCCAGCCCGCGTCGAATTCCTCGGGAACATAGTCCGGCGCGGTCAACAGACGGCTCATGAACAGCGCCGCCATACGTTCGGCGCGCGCCAGATCGGCGGCGTCGCCGGTGGCGGCATGCAGGGCCAGAAACGCTTCCAGCAGATGCATGTGCGGATTTTGCCGGCCGGGGTGGGGGGCGATCTCGCCCTCGAAGAAACCGCCCGCGGGATCCGCCCAGCCGGTCTCGAGCCGCGCGCACGTCGCCTGGGCCGCGGCGATGAAGTCCGCGCGGCCAAGCGCGCGTCCGGCTTCGGCCAGGCCGAATATGACGAAGGCCTGGGTGTAGAGATCGCCGCGCGTCTCGGCCGCCGCCCCGTCCGTGTCGAAACTATAGATCCAGTCCCCGGCGTCCGACCGGCCGCGCGCCAGCAGCACCTCGCCCGCCGCACTGGCGCGCTCCCGCCAGGGCCCCGCCCAGCCGAGCCGCCCGCCAGCGCAGACGACGAACATCTGCCGCGCCTGCACCAGGGTCCGGCGCGGCAGGGGCAGGGGCCCGCCCGCCAGCGTCAGGGCCTCGACGAACTGGCCCGTGCGCTCGTCGAACCCAGCCGTGCTCCACAGCGGCAGCATCGCCTCGATCAGCCAGGCCTTGCCGGCGGCGGCCGTTTGCACGAGGGACCGTTGCATGCGCGGCCGGGGCCCTAGCCGGCGCCGGGGCCGTGCCGGGCCGCGCTTTCGGCGACGGCGCGAACCTCCTGGGCGCGGGCCCGCGGCACCACCAGCACCGCCTCACGGGTCGCCACGATGACCAGGTCGCTGACCCCGATCGCCGCGACCCTTGGCCCGTCGGACCAGACCAGGCTGCCGCTTGTATCGACCACGCTCACATCGCCGCGCAGGGCGTTTTCGGCCGCATCGAGACGCGACAGCCGCCAGACCTCGCTCCAGGCGCCGATGTCCGCCCATTCGAAGTCACAGATCGCCACCGCCGCGCGCGTCGTCTTCTCCATCACCGCCCGATCGATCGATTCGGCGGGGCAGGCGTGGAAGCGCCCCTCGTCGAGCTCGACCAGACCGCCGCCGGTTTGCGCCGGCACGGCGGCGATGGCGGCTTGCGCGATGTCCGGACGCGCCGCCTTGAGCTCATCCAGCAGCAGCTCTGGCCGGAACAGGAAAACACCGGCGTTCCAGCTGTGTTCGCCGTCCGCGACGAAGCCCTGGGCGGTGGCGAGATCAGGCTTTTCGACGAAGCGGTCGACCGCGTAGAGCTCGTCAGCCAGCCGCGCGCCGCGCCGGATATAGCCGTAGCCAGTCTCCGGCCGTGTCGGCGCGACGCCAAGGGTGACGATCCAGTCGTCGGCGATGGCCGCGCCGCGCCTGATCGTGCGGCGAAACTCCGCCTCGTCCGTGATCATATGATCGGCGGAGAGCAGAAGCACCACAGCGTCGGGCCAACGCTCGGCGACCAAGGCCGCCGCGATCGCCGCGATCGGCGCGGTGCCGCGACCGCAGGGCTCCAGCACCAGCAGCGCCGCCTCGACGCCGATCGCTTCCAGCTGGGCTTCGACCAGGGACCGATGGGTCCGCCCACAGACGATCATCGGGGCCAGGAATCCATCCTCGCCATGGCCCGCGATGCGCGCCACCGTCATCTGGAAAAGGCTTTTGTCGGACAACAGCGCGTGAAACGGCTTGGGTGCGGCCTCGGTGGAGACTGGCCACAGCCGGGTGCCGGCGCCGCCGCAAAGGATCACCGGCAGAATGGGCCGGACTGGGCCGCTCACCGGTCGGCGCCTCGGGCCGGGCCTTGGCGAAGGCCTCGCTTCGCTGAAAAAGGCTTGCGGGTCGGGGCCCGGCCGCCGCCCTTGGCCTTCACGGTGATTTCCTTGAGCTTCACATGCTGAAGCATCGACAGGCTTTGGCCGGGCGCGCCCTTTTCCGGGTCGGCGAAGGCGCGGCCATAGGTCTTGATGCGGTCCTCCACCGAACCCAGAAATTCGCCCTCCCAGTCGCTGAGCTTGGCGCCGGTTTGGGCCGCGGCGCGGCGGGCGCGCTTCAGGGCGTTCAGAGCGGCGCGCTTGGCCTGATCGCGGGCGTCTGGACGCGATCGCTTCATAGGCCTCCGATCGCCGACAGATAGAGGTCGACCAGGGCTTCTTCCTCCTGGCGCTTGGCCTTGTCCTGTTTGCGCAGGCGCACGACCTTGCGCAGGATCTTGACGTCGAACCCTTCGCCCTTGGCCTCGAGATAAACCTCCTTGAGGTCGCCCGAGACGGCCGCCTTGTCCTCCTCGAGCCGCTCTATGCGCTCGACCAGGGTTTTCAGCCGCCCTTGGGCGGTGCTGTTCAAGATTTCGATTGAAGAGGAATCGTCGGCCATGACCGGGAACGCTCGCAAAGCTTGAGGACAAAACGTCGCCGAACCTAACGGCCGGCGCGCGCTTGGCCAAGGGCGCTTGAGAACGAACCTTTCGAAGGGCGACCGCGTCGCCCTCGGCGCTTAACCCTGGCGGGCCTTGAAGCGCGGGTTGGTCTTGTTGATGACGTAGACGCGGCCCTTGCGGCGCACGAGCTTGCAGTCGCGATGACGGGTCTTCAGCGACTTCAGCGAACTTCTGACCTTCATGGCGCAAGTCTCGTAAGGAATAGGGCGGCGGAAATGAGCGGGCGCATATAGGTCGAAGGCGTTGAAAAGTCAAACTTCGCCCACGCTTAAGGCTGCTCGATGGTTTCCTGTCCAGACGCGGCCTTGAATGCGCCGCCGACGCCCGGCAAGCTCGCCACATGCATCGCCGCCTCTTTCTCGCCGCCAGCCTTACCGCCCTCGCCGCGCCGGCGGGCTTCGCCGCCGCCCAGGCCCCCGGACTGATCGACGAGGCCGCCTTCGAAACCTGGCGCTCGGACTATATCGAGCGGGCGTCGCTGGCCGGGCTTCCGCGCGGGATCCTGACCCGCGAGTTCCAGGGCCTGACACTCGATGCGAGGGTGGTGGCGCTGGACAGCCAACAGCCTGAATTCTCCCGGCCGATCAGCGACTATGTCACCGGGCTGACCGGCGACGGGCGGGTGAACGCCGGCAAGGCCCGACGCGCCGGCGCGCCCTGGCTTTCCGGCATTGAGACCCATTACGGCACGCCGTCGGAAGTCCTGGTCGCCATCTGGTCGGTGGAGTCCTCGTTCGGCGCCGGTCAGGGCGATTTCGACGTGCTGCGCTCGGTGGCCAGCCTGGCGGCGAACGGCCGCCGGCGCGACTGGGCCGAGCAGCAGATCGACGCGGTCATCCACATCATCGCCTCTGGCGAGGCCACGCGGGCGCAGCTGAAGGGGTCCTGGGCCGGGGCCATGGGCCAGACCCAGCTCGAGCCCGCCGCCTATCTCGAGGATGCGGTGGACGTGCACGGCGGCGGGCGGCCGGACGTGTGGGGCTCGGCCGAGGATGCGCTGGCCTCGGCGGCCAACCTGCTGGCCAAGGCCGGCTGGCGGCGCGGCGAGGCCTGGCAACGCGAGGCCCGCCTGCCGGAGAGGTTCGACTATGGCCTGGCGGAAGGCCCCGCGCGGCCCACGGCCGAATGGGTCGCGCTGGGTCTGAAGCCGGCGGTTGGCGACAGCTTCGGCGAGCACGCTCCCGAGGCGGTGCTGCTGTTGCCGGCCGGCGCCGCGGGTCCGGCCTTCCTGGCCTTTCCGAACCATTTCATCATCCGCAAGTACAATAACGCGCTCGCCTATGCCCTTGGCGTAGGCCTGCTGGCCGACCGCATCGCCGGGCGGTCGGGGGTGACGGCGCCCTGGCCGCACGAGCTGCCGCTGTCCATCGCCGATCGGGTCGGCGCCCAGGCGGCGCTGACCAAGCTGGGCTATGAGTCCGGAACGGCCGACGGCCAGGTGGGCCTGAAGACGCGCATCGCGCTGCGGGCCTGGCAGAAGGCCAAGGGCCTGCCCGCCGACGGCTACCTCACCCCACACTTGGCTGGCCGGCTGGTGGCGGAAGCCGCCGGCCGCTAGCGCGGCGTCAGGTGCGCTCGCCGGCCCGCCGTAGCACCTGGTGGCGCCCGGCATAGATGACGAGCGCGATCAGAACCGCGGCGTTCAGGTAAAAGGGCAGGGCGTGGCCAAGGCCATAGAGGGCCAGCCCAAAGGTGGGTCCGAAGATGCTCGAAGCGCCGGTGATCGAGCTGATCGCGCCGGCGACCGCGCCCTGCTCGTCGGATTCCACCGCCAGGGATGCGCCGGCGGTGAAGCCCGGCCGCGCCAGGCTGAAGCCCAGGCTGGTCAAGGCGAAGGCCGCGATGACCATGGTGAAGTTCGGCGCGAGGCCCATCATCAGGCTGCCAAGGGCGGCCAGGCCCGCCCCCCAGCGCAGCAGCAGCCTGGGGCTCATGCGAAAGAAGCGGATCACACCCCACTGGGCCGAGAGGCTCGCCACCGCGCCGGCCATCATGGCCGCGGCGATGTAGGGCTGGGCGCGGATCGGCGCGATGTGCAGCTTGTCGATCACCAGAAAGCCCAGGATCTGGCCGCCCATCACTTGGGCCGAGGCCAGGACGAAGCCGAAGACGATGAAGGGCGCGACGCGCGGGTCGCGCCAGCGCAAAGGCGGCCCCTCGGGCTTGGGCGCGGTGATTCGCGAGCGGCCAAGTCCACCCAGACTCGCGCCCGGCAGGCCGCGCACAATCATCGCCAAAAGGACCACGCCAAACAGGGAAAAGGCGAACATCGGCCCGGCCAGCCCGACCAGTGGCAGGACGAACAGCGGCGCGACCGCGGGTCCCAATATGGTGCCCAGCCCACCGGCCGAGGCCATGACGGCCATGGCGTTGGTGCGCTCGGCCGGTTTGGTATGGTCAGCGACATGGGCCTGGGACGCCGGACTGGAGGCCGAGCCGAAAAAGCCGAAGATGGCGCGGGTCAACAGCATGCCGACAAAGACCAGGATCGGCGTCAGCAGCCCATCGAGCCCGGCCAGCACCACCAGCCCCATGCCCAGCATGGAGACCGCGAAACCGACAGTTCCCAGCACGATCAAGGGCTTGCGGCCATGGCGGTCGGAGGTCTTGGCCCAGAGCGGCGTCGCCAGCGCCCAGAGCAGGGCCGAAAGCGAAAAGATGCTGCCGACCAGGATATCGGGGATGTGAAGCGAGCGGCCGATGGCCGGCAGCACCGATTGCAGCGCGGTATTGCCGGCGCCGCTGCTCAACAGCACGGTGAAGACGATCGCAAATGCGCGGCGGCGCTCGGAGAGGCCAAGGACGAGGGGGGCGGGCATCGGGCGCGAACCTATCGACATGCCGGCGGGAACGCGAACCTCGCAACGCCAAGGCGCAAACCCAATGCAAACGCGGAATTAAGCATTAACGACGACGATCCGGTTCAAGCGGCGGCGGCGGGGACCAAGCCTTGTTTCAGATCATCGGCATCGTGCTTCTGTTCGTCATGGTGTTCGGCAGCTTCGTCATCTCCGGCGGCAAGATCGCCGTGGTGCTGGAGGCGTTGCCTCATGAGTTGATGGCGATCGGTGGCGCGGGCGCGGCGGCCTTCCTGATCTCCAACTCGATGACCACGATCAAGGCCACCGGCGGCGGTCTCATCAAGGTGTTCAAGGGACCGAAGTGGAAGGCGCAGGACTATAAGGACCTGCTCAGCCTGCTCTTCCTCTTGACCAAGACCATGAAGTCCAAAGGTGTCATCGCGCTGGAAAGCCATATCGAAAAGCCGGGCGAGAGCACGATCTTTTCCCGCTATCCCAACCTGATGAAGGACCATTTCGCGATCGATTTCATCTGCGACACCCTGCGCATGATGACGATGAACCTCGAGGACCCGCATCAGGTCGAGGACGCGATGGAAAAACAGCTGGAAAAGCATCATCACGAGGCGTTGGCTCCATCGCACGCGATGTCGAACCTGGCCGACGCCTTGCCGGCTCTGGGTATCGTCGCGGCGGTTCTCGGCGTCATCAAGACCATGGGCGCCATCACCGAGCCGCCGGAAATCCTCGGCATGATGATCGGCGGCGCCCTGGTCGGCACCTTCCTCGGCGTCTTCCTGGCCTACGGCATGGTCGGGCCGATGGCCGCGCGGATGAAGGACATCACCGAGGAGGAGAGTTCCTTCTACCGAATCATCCAGTCGGTGCTGGTCGCCCACCTGCATGGCAATGCGGCGCAGATTTCGGTCGAGATCGGCCGCGGCAGCGTACCTTCGCCCTCGCAACCGAGCTTCCTGGAGCTCGAAGAAACCCTCGGCGCCATCCCGGCGGAAGGTTAAGACTCGAGTTTGATCACGCTGTCGTGAACTTGGCGCTTGCCCTTCGCTCATATGACGGCATAATCAGCTTTAGCGCATGCCAGCCGTCGCTACGGACGTCGACTGTAAAAAGTCGGTGGTCGTAAGGGCGTCTTGCCGACCGGCGCAGCAACCTCCTTCTAGGGGACCAGGGACAATGACCTCCGAAGTTCTTCGTAAGATCCTCGTCGCCGGCGCCGCCGTCGCCGCTCTTTCCGTCGTGGCCTGCAAGGGCCCGGCCAACAACACCGACAACGCGACCGCTTCGGCTGAAGCCGCCGCGTCTGACGCGTCGGCCGCCGCCTCGAGCGCCATGGCCGCTTCGTCGGCAGCGTCTGACGCCGCCATGGCCGCCTCTTCGGCCGCCGTGTCCGCTGCGGCCGCCGCCAGCGCCGCAGCTCCGGCGAACAAGTAGTCTCTTCGCGCTAAGTTCAGCGCAACGCGTACAAAGGGCCGTCCCGCAAGGGGCGGCCTTTCTTGCGTCCGGGGTCTGGCCCGATGAGCGACCCGCCCGCCATGCCTGACCCATCGCCCGTCGTCTGGGACGAGAACGGCACGCCCCGCTCGCCGCGGTTCGACGATGTCTACTATTCCAGCGCCGGCGGACTGGCCGAGGCCCGGTCGGTCTTTCTGGGCGGCTGCGACCAGCCGCGGGCCTGGGCCGGGCGATCCCGCTTCGTGGTCGGCGAGCTGGGCTTCGGGACCGGCCTGAACATCCTGGCGCTCATCGATCTGTGGCGGCGCACGCGTCCGGACGACGGCCATCTGCACATCTTCTCGGTCGAGGCCTTCCCGATGCCGGCCCACGACGCCCGCCGCGCGCTGGCGCCCTGGCCCGAGCTCGCCGACCTGGCGGATCGGCTGCTGGCGGCATGGCCGAGACGCGCGCGCGGCTTCCATCGCCTCGCCTTCCCCGATCTCGGTGTGACGCTCGATCTGGCGGTGATGGACGCCGCCGAGGCGTTGGAGACCTGGACCGGCCAGGCCGACGCCTGGTTCCTCGACGGCTTTTCGCCATCGCGCAATCCGGGGATGTGGAGGCCGCAGGTGCTGACCGGTGTTGCACGCCGCTCCGCGCCGGGCGCGCGGGTCGCCACCTTCACTGTCGCCGGCGCGGTCCGGCGGGGCCTCGAAGCCCAGGGCTTCCAGGTCGAGAAGCGGCCGGGCTTCGCCGCCAAGCGCGAGCGGCTGGAGGCGCGATCGCCCGCCGCGCCGCAAAGTCCAGGGGCGCCCAAGCCGCGTGTGGCGATCATTGGCGGCGGGATCGCCGGCGCGTCGCTGGCCCGGGCCTTCCGGGCCCTGGGCGTTCACCCGCGGCTGATCGAAGCTTCGGCCGTGGGCGCGGGCGCCTCCGGCAACACCGCGGCCCTGGTCATGCCGCGGCTCGACGCGGGCGACGGGCCGATCGGGGCGCTCTACGCCCAGGCCCTGGCGCGGGCCGCCGACCTCTACGATCAGACGCCCGGCGCGGTGATCGCCAACGGCGCCGACCAGATCGAGGTCGGACCAAAGGACCCCAGCCGGTTCGACCGCATTGCGCGCAGCGACCTCTTCGAGGCCGCGGCCGTCGATCGTCTGTCGCCGGCGGCGACCGCCGCGCGCCTGGCCGAACCGGGCGCGGTCGGCGGCCTCGCCTTCCGCGACGCCCGCGTCGTCGAGCCGGCGGCGGTGCTGGAGGCTTGGCTGGACGGCGTCGACCTCATCATCGGCGCCGTGGAGACTATCGAGGCGGCCGACGGCGCCTGGCGGCTGATCGATGCCGACGGTCGCGAAATCGCCCGCGCCGACATCGTCTGCCTCGCCTGCGGGCTCAATGCCGCCCGCCTGGCCCCGGACATCCCGCTCACAGCCTTGCGGGGCCAGGTCAGCCTGGCCGCCGTGGCTCCGCCGGCGGCGGTGATCGGCGGCGGCTACGCCATCCCGACGCGCCAGGGCCTGCTGTTTGGCGCCACCCACGACCGGGACGACGCCGATGACGGCGTGCGCAGCGAAGACCATCGACGCAACCTCGATCTGCTGGCCACGATCCTCCCCGGGCTCGCCGCGCGGTTGGATGCGGCCGATATGACCGGCCGGGCCGGCGTGCGGGCCGTGACGCCAGACTTCCTGCCCCTGGCCGGCCCGCTCGCGGCGCCGCGGCTGTTCATCCTTTCCGGCCTCGGCTCGCGCGGATTCTGCGCCGCGCCGCTGCGGGCCGAGCATGTCGCGGCCCTGGTTCTGGGCGCGCCGTCGCCCCTGCCGGCCCCGCTCGCGGAAATCGTGCATCCGGGCCGGTTCGCCGTGCGACGCAATCGCCGCCTCGGGCGTTCAGCCAAGGTTCAGGTGGTCGATCCCACCTAAGAGCCTCAGGGTCGGCCGTTCGAAGAGGGAGAGGAAACCCCCGTGTCCAATTCAATCGCAAACCTAAGTCTCCGTCTCGCCGCATCGGCGGCGCTCCTGGCCGGCACGCTTCTTTCGGCGCCGGCGGTCAGCGCCCAGCCGCCCGCCAAAAGCGACAACCAGTGCTTCTACACCCGCAATATCAATGGCTTCCACGCGACCGACGATCGCACGCTCTATATCCGCGTCGGTGTTCGCGACATCTATCGGCTCGATCTGATGAACGACTGCACGAGCCTCACCTTCCGGCAGGGCATCGGGCTGGAATCGACCCCGGGCGATCCGTGGATCTGCAGCGCCATCCAGGCCACGGTGGTCTATCGCGACACTGGCATGCGCAACCGCTGCCCAGTCAGCAACATCCACAAACTGACGCCTTCGGAGATCGCCGCTCTGCCCAAGCGCGACCTGCCCTGACGCGGAGGCACGCTTGCGCGCGCCCGCCGCGCCTGATCGGATAGACCCAACGATCAGGCCGGAAAGGCGCAGCCATGCTCAAGGTTCACCACCTCAACAATTCGCGCTCCCAGCGCATCCTCTGGCTGATGGAGGAGCTTGGGCTGGACTATGAGATCGTGCCCCATCAGCGCGATGCGACCACCAATCTGGCGCCGCCGGAGCTGCTGGCCGTCCATCCGTTGGGCAAGTCGCCGGTGATCGAGGACGGCCCGATCAAGATCGCCGAGTCCGGCGCCATCATCGAATATGTCGTCGACCGTCACGGCGGCGGCAAACTGCAGCCCGACCCCAAGTCCAACGAACACGTCGCCTATAATGAGTGGCTGCACTATGCCGAGGGCTCGGCCATGCTGCCCCTGATGATCAATCTCTATGTCATGCGGCTGGGTGAGGCGGCCGCGCCGCTCATGCCCCGCATCGAGAGCGAGATCGCCAACCATCTGGGCTACATCTCCGGCGCGCTGGGCGAGCGCGACTATCTGACGGGCGAGTTCTCCGGCGCCGACCTGCAGGTCAGTTTCGTGATGGAGGTGGCCCGCGCCTTCGGCAAGCTGGCCGCCTATCCCAACCTGGTCGCCTATCTGGCGCGGCTGCATGCCCGCCCGGCGTTCAAGCGCTCGCTGGAAAAGGGCGGGGCCTACAACCTCGCCAGTTGAGGCGTTCTGCGAACTGCGTGCGGGGGAAGGCGGGTTAGGCCAGGATGGGGGCCGAGTGATTCGCTCGCCCTATGAGGTGTTGCCCTTGCCCGACAGCGGTGTTTCAGCCCGCTCCTTTGCGCCGAAAGCCAAGGTGCTGGACGGCAAGGTGGTGCTGATCACCGGCGGCACCGGCTCGTTCGGCCGCCGCTTCGTGCACCGCGCGCTGGCCGAATACGCGCCGAAAAAGCTGATCGTCTTCTCCCGCGATGAGCTGAAGCAGTACGACATGCAGGCCGAGCTGCGCGAAGCCTTCCCGGCCGAGACCTACGCCAAGATGCGCTTCTTCCTTGGCGACGTGCGCGATCGTGAGCGGCTGACCCTCGCCTTGCGCGGCGTCGATATCGTTATCCACGCCGCGGCGCTGAAACAGGTGCCGGCGGCCGAGTACAACCCGTCGGAATGCATCCACACCAATGTGCTGGGGGCCGAGAACGTGGTCTGGGCCAGTCTGACCAACCGGGTGAAGCGGGTGGTGGCGCTCTCCACCGACAAGGCCTGCAACCCGATCAACCTCTATGGCGCGACCAAGCTCGCCTCGGACAAGACCTTCGTCGCCGCCAACAACCTGGCCGGCGATATCGGCACCCGCTTCGCCGTGGTGCGCTACGGCAATGTGGCCGGCTCGCGCGGCTCGGTTGCGCCGTTCTTTCAGCGCCTGCTCACCCAGGGCGCGGCCGACCTGCCGATCACCGACCCGCGCATGACGCGCTTCTGGATCTCGCTCGATCAGGGCGTCGACTTCGTGCTGTCGTCGATGGAGATGATGCGCGGCGGCGAGATCTTCGTGCCCAAGATCGGGTCGATGACCATGCCGCAGGTGGCCAGCGCTTTGGCGCCCGGCCTGCCGCAGCGCACGGTCGGCATCCGACCCGGCGAAAAGCTGCACGAGATGATGATATCCGGGGACGACGCGCGCATGACCACTGAGCTTGCCGATCGTTATGTGATTGAACCGCAGTTCGTCGAATACACGCGTAAATCCTTCAGCGCCGATGGCGGCAAGCCGGTGGCCGACGGCTTCGTCTATTCCAGCGACACCAACAGCGAGTGGCTGGACGCCGATGGCCTGATGGCGTTGCTCGCCGGCCATGGCTGAGTTCCTGCCCTATGGCCGCCAGACCATCGAGGACGACGACGTCGCCGCCGTGGCCGAGGCGCTGCGCGCCGATTATCTGACCACGGGACCGCGGGTCGAGGCGTTCGAACAAGCCTTCGCCGAGGCGGTGGGCGCGCGCCACGCGGTGGCCTGCTCCAGCGGCACCGCGGCCCTGCATCTGGCCATGCTGGCGCTCGACCTGAAAGCCGAAGAGGCGGTGATCGCGCCCGCCATCACCTTCGCCGCCACGGCCAACTGCGCCCGTTACCAGGGCGCCGAGGTGGTGTTCGCCGACGTCGATCCCGACACCGGTCTGATGACGCCGCCGACGTTCGAGGCCGCGCTTGGTCGGCTCGGCGACCGTCTCCTGGCTGCGGTCCTGCCCGTGCACCTGGCGGGCGCGAGCGTCGATCTGCCGGGGATCAAAGGCCTCGCCGGCGGCGCGCCGCTGGTCGAGGACGCCTGCCACGCGCTCGGCACCACCATGAGTTTCGGCAACATGCCCGAACAGGTCGGGGATGGTCGCCATGGGGCGATGGCGTGCTTTTCCTTCCACCCGGTCAAGACCATCACCACCGCCGAGGGCGGCATGGTGACCACCAACGACGAGCGTCTGGCCGAGCGGCTGCGCCTGTTCCGCAGTCACGGCATCGTCCGAGATCCGGGCCAGTTCCGCGATCCGCCGGCCGCGCCGGAGCCCTGGCTCTATGAGATGCAGGCGCTGGGCTACAATTATCGCCTGCCGGACCTGCTCTGCGCCCTGGGTATCAGCCAGCTCGCCAAGCTGCCCCGATTCGCGACGCGCCGGCGCGCGCTCGCCATCCGCTATTGGAGCCTGTTGGCGCGACTGTCGCCCGTGGTGCGCGCCGTCGCGCCGCCGCCGGGCTGCGATCCGGCCCTGCATCTCTTTATCGTCCTGATCGATTTCGTCGCGGCCGGGCTCACCCGCGCCGAGGTCATGGCCGGCCTGGCGTCGCGCGGCATCGGCAGCCAGGTTCACTACATCCCGGTGCATCGCCAGCCCTACTACCGCGACCGCTACGGCGATCTCGACCTGCCCGGCGCCGACGCCTACTACGCCCGTTGCCTCAGCCTGCCGCTCTATCCGGGGATGGCCGACAGCGATCCTGACCGGGTGGTTGAGGCCTTGGCCGAGGTGCTGGGGTTGGACTGATCGGGGGAATCCTTCTCCCCTTGCGGGAGAAGGTGGCCCCGAAGGGGTCGGATGAGGGGTCGCGCAGAGCCATCGTTGGCTTTGCGCTGGGCTGAAGCCTCGACGAAATGAGATGCTGGGTGTGACGCTGAGAGTCGGCAATTGGCGACATTCGATCCATGGCCGATGTTCGGCGGCGGTCCCGCGGACGTTTTTCTTGTTGATGGCGCCAGACCCAGCTTACGGCGCTGCCAACCCAAGAGGGCCATCGCGATGAGTATGATCTGCCGCCTTTGCGCGCTAACAACCGGTCAGATTGCTGCCTTTTGCACCGACCCGGAACTGGCCAGCGATTTCGCGGAAATCTCCGATGGCGATTTGACGGCGGCCCGTCTTGAGACGGCCTTCGCGCGGATCCCGCCTGCAGTTCGAGAGCAGTATATGGCGGACAGGCGCGAACTAATGGCCCGAGATTCTGGGCTGGCCGATCAGCTGGCGCGCCAGCGTGCGGCACGGCCACTGTTGGCAAAGCTCGGGCCATTAGTTCGCGCCTGTCC
>CALAEG010000053.1 GCA_937890965.1 uncultured Caulobacteraceae bacterium
AGTCAGAACGCCGCCACCAAGCGGCGACCATGCTGTCACACAAATTCCCATCGCCTGGGCCATTGGCAACAGCTCGCCTTCGGCCGCGCGCTCGATCAGGTTGTATTCAATCTGAAGGCCCACAATGGGCGCCCAGCCACGTAGCTCGGCGATGGTCGCGGCTCGAGCTGCGCGCCACGCCGGGAAATTCGACAGTCCCGCATAGAGGATCTTTCCCGCGCGCGTGAGATCCTCAAGGCCGCGCACGATTTCCTCTGCGCGCGTGACGCCGTCAGGCCAGTGCACCCAGTAGAGGTCGATGCGGTCTGTCTTGAGGCGTTTGAGGCTTGCCTCGGCTGAGCGGACCATGTTCTTGCGGCTGTTGCCGGTCATAAGCGGATGCGCCGCTTGCTCGGCGCCGGGCGTGTATTTGGTCGCGAGCACGAATGCATCGCGCCGACCTTCAAGGCAATCGCCGACGATGCTTTCCGACTGGCCCATCTGATAACTGTCGGCCGTGTCGATAAAGTTGCCGCCGGCCTGGGCATAAGCGTCGCAGATCGCGCGCGCCTCGTCCGGTTCCGCGCCATAGCCCCATGCCGTGCCGAACATTGCGGCGCCAAGAGCGATTTCGGACACGCGCAAGCCTGTCCCTTCGCCGAACAATTTGTAACGCATGGCCGTCCTCTTGAACTTAAGTTGCGGGCTGACTGTCAGTGTTCGAGCCGTCGACCGAAAGTGATTTTTATGCGGCAGCCAGGGCTCCGGCGTCGAACGTCTGCCCGCGCCTAAGCAGCGCCCATGCGATCCGCGCCAACTTGTTCGCCAGCGCCACCACAACAGTGTTGCCGTGTGCCCGGGAGAGCAGCCCACGGACCCAAGCACCCAGCAGGGACTACCGACCTCACCGCAGCGCGGTACGAATGCGGCCTTCGAACGTGAGGTGGTCCTCATGTCCTTTGAAATCGCTGATCTGGACTTCGAGCGAAGCTGCTTCCATCACCCATGCCTGGGCGCGCCGAAAGAGTTCAGCCCGCGAAAATTTCGCAACGTCGCGGACCATAGCTCGAAGAAGCAGCGTCGCGGCTAACGGGTGGCGGGCTTCCAGCGCTCGGACGGCTGGTTCAAGCGTGTCGATCGCCATCCCGTCAATTTCGCTGGCGCGCGTTGCAACCAGGTTCGCCGCTTCGTTCAAAGCTGGCCATGAGACCAGGAACCCGAGCGCCGTCGTGAATGGCCGGAAACATCTCGCATAGTCGATGGCGCGGTCAGTGGCGACGACATCGTCGAAGTCCGGGAGTCGGCGAAGGTAGGCGCGCAAATGGTCCGGCGAGAGATCACGCTCGAACCCCGCCCATCGCGCGGCCTGCGCCACCTCTTTGTCCCCTTTGGCGTCCAATAGATCGATCCAGGCGTTCTCCCACGCGACAAGACCAGGCTCGGAGATCGGTGTGCCAATCGACGCCTTTCGGGAGCCTGCCGCGCCAGAGTTGGGGTTGGATTTCTCCAGGGCCTGCTGCGCGTCTTGGATCTGGCCTGCCTTTAGAAATCGCTGCGCGATGCGTGCGCCCACGGGTGGGAGAACTGTCTCAGACGCGGAATAGGTCGCCGCGTAGGCCTGGGCGTCTCCCTGTGCATCCAAGAGCGCCTGCAGAGCGTCGCGCCAAGCTGCGCTGATACGATGGCGCGGCGCCATCTCGGTTTCGATCCGAGCGCGCAGCTGTGCGATCGCTTCAGGATCGAGCGCAGGGATCAGGGCATGCACGATTTGACCCCTGACGCCGAGACGAGCGTTCTCCAACGCGTTGATGATCGTGTCCACAAGGCCCGGAGCCGCGATGGTCGCGGTGGTGGCCACGCGAGCCAGGTCAGCCAGGGCCTCTATGAAAATCTGTCCGACCTCGCCTTTGGCGTCCCTGACCCTCGCGAGCACGCCGCGCTCCAACCCGTGGAAGCGAAGCAGGAGGCGAACCGCCGCGGCCGGGTCGGCCTCCGCCAACCGACCAATGATCATGCCTCGCAGTAAACCGAGGTCCTCGCGCAGCGCCTTGAGCTTTCGCCAATGCACCTTTCCGCGGGCGGCGCTCACCGCATCGAGGTGCTTCTCGAGTTCGAGGACCAGATCATCGGAGCCGACTTGCGCGGCCAGTTCCATCCGCAGCCGTCGCTTCGTCGTCGTCTGCCCGTCCGCAATGTCGAGAAGGATGGCCGCAAGCTGCGCCGCTCCGAGCGCTTCCAAATTGTCGGCGTTCAGGGCCTTGCGAGATTTGGCCTTCCTGATCGGTATCTTGGCGTCCACGCCCCTCAGTTAGCAGAACCAGCGCGGTTGTGTTTCGGGAATGGGAGACCTCAAACTCCGGGGCGGCGACAGACCTCAGCGGCGGCGCCAGCGAAGCCACGCGTGATGTTCAGTGCTGTTAATCGGCGTGCGAGGAAACTGCGAAGCGCGGTGTACTTTCCTGTTCGCGCGCTGATCCATGCGCGCACGGCGCGATGTTCCTATCGAGAGGCTCAGAAATGACGATCGCCGACGACCCTGAGCGCAAGGCGACCTTCGCACGCAAACCTAAGCCAATTGCGGAGGATCCAATTCCTGAGCTGAGGCGCCCTGAAGGAATTTCGGTCCAGTTCGGTCCGACGAAATCCGCCCCTGGGTCGCGCCTCAAGGGCGGCAGGTGATAGGCTAGAGGTCCGCTCCGATAGGTGGCCGAGCCAAACGCGCCGGGCGTCGCTTTGAGCGCCGGCCCGGCACGC
>CALAEG010000054.1 GCA_937890965.1 uncultured Caulobacteraceae bacterium
AGGGCCATGGCGTCGGCGAGGTCGGCGAGGCGGTGGGCGAGGTCTGCTTCAACACCGCCATGAGCGGCTATCAAGAAATTCTTACCGACCCCTCCTACATGGCGCAGATCGTCGCCTTCACCTTTCCGCACATCGGCAATGTCGGGGTGAACCTGGAGGACATCGAGCAGTTCGGCCAAGGCGCCTCAACCTCGGCGCGCGGCGCGATCTTCCGCGACCTGCCGACCCCGCCGGCCAACTGGCGCGCCCAGAGCGACCTGGACGGCTGGCTGAAGCGGCGTGGGGTGATCGCGCTCGCCGGCGTCGACACCCGGGCCCTGACGCTCAGTATCCGCGAGAGCGGCATGCCTCACGCGGTGATCGCCCACCATCCGGACGGCCGGTTCGACCTGGACGCCCTGGTCGCCCAGGCGCGCGCCTGGAGCGGCCTGGAGGGTCTGGATCTGGCCAAGGACGCCTCCTGCCTGCAGGCCTTCACCTTCGAGGAGGGCCTGTGGCGCTGGCCGGAGGGCTATGCCAAGGCCGGTGAACCGAAATACGAGGTAGTGGTCGTAGATTACGGAATAAAACGAAATATCCTCCGCGCCCTGACCAGCGTCGGCGCGCGCGCCACTGTGGTTCCGGCCAGCACAAGCGCCGATGAGATCCTGGCCCGCAATCCCGACGGCGTCCTGCTCTCCAACGGCCCCGGCGACCCGGCGGCCACCGGCCAATACGCCGTGCCGCAGATCCAGGCCCTGATCGACAGCGGCAAGCCGGTCTTCGGCATCTGCCTCGGCCACCAGATGCTGGCCCTGGCCATGGGCGCCCGGACCGTGAAGATGGACCAGGGGCACCACGGCGCGAACCATCCGGTGAAGGACCTGACCACCGGCAAGGTCGAGATCGTCTCGATGAACCATGGCTTCACCGTCGATCGCGACAGCCTGCCGGCGCCCGTCACCGAGACCCACGTCTCGCTGTTCGACGGCACCAATGCCGGCCTGGCGCTGAGGGACCGGCCGGTCTTCGGGGTCCAGCACCACCCGGAAGCCTCGCCCGGCCCCACCGACAGCCTCTACCTGTTCGAACGCTTCGCCGCCCTGATGGACGCGGCGCGCTAACCGCGCCGCGTCCATCAGCTAAGCCGGCCTCAGTAGCGGAACCGGGCGCCGGTGAAGACGTAGACGCCTAGATCGTAGACATCCCGCCGCACCGCGAGGGGTCGATGGCCTCGAACATGACAATATCTTGACGTGTGACGCCGGAGTCACATTCTAGGAGACAGAATGTCCAATAACTGGGCAGCGGAGGCTCGCGCAGCGCCGTGCTTGCGCGGGCGCGACTCCGCCTCTAAACGAGCCGCTTAGCCTGAAATGGTCGGCAGCGGACGCGCCTTTTGCGCGCCCTCACGCCCACGCGCGCGAGATGGAATGCCCAAACGCACCGACATTTCATCGATCCTGATCATCGGCGCCGGCCCCATCGTCATCGGCCAGGCCTGCGAGTTCGACTATTCCGGCGTGCAGGCCTGCAAGGCGCTGAGGGCCGAGGGCTACCGGATCGTGCTGGTCAATTCCAACCCGGCGACGATCATGACCGACCCGGACCTGGCCGACGCCACCTATATCGAGCCGATCACGCCTGAGATGGTCGCCAAGATCATCGAAAAGGAGCGCCCCGACGCGCTGCTCCCCACCATGGGCGGCCAGACGGCGCTGAACACGGCGCTGGCGCTCGAGCGCATGGGCGTGCTGGCCAAGTACGGGGTCGAGATGATCGGCGCGCGGGCCGAGGTGATCGACAAGGCCGAGGACCGGCAGAAGTTCCGCAACGCCATGGACGCCATCGGGCTGGAGAGCCCGAGATCCAAGGCCGCCCACAGCATGGCCGAGGCGCAGGAAGGGCTGGAGCTGGTGGGCTTGCCGGCGATCATCCGGCCGTCCTTCACGCTGGCCGGCACCGGCGGCGGCATCGCCTACAATGTCGAGGAGTTCGTCGAGATCGTCGAACGCGGCCTGGACCTATCCCCCACCCATGAGGTGCTGATCGAGGAAAGCGTGCTGGGCTGGAAGGAGTACGAGATGGAGGTGGTCCGCGACGTTGCGGATAACTGCATCATCATCTGCTCGATCGAGAACATCGACCCGATGGGGGTGCACACCGGCGACTCGATCACGGTCGCGCCGGCGCTCACCCTCACCGACAAGGAATACCAATGGATGCGCTCGGCCTCGATTGCGGTCCTGCGCGAGATCGGCGTCGAGACCGGCGGCTCCAACGTCCAGTTCGCGGTCAATCCGCGCGACGGACGCATGGTGGTGATCGAGATGAACCCGCGGGTGTCGCGCTCCTCGGCGCTGGCGTCCAAGGCCACCGGCTTTCCCATCGCCAAGGTGGCGGCGCGGCTGGCGGTCGGCTACACGCTGGACGAACTGATGAACGACATCACCGGCGCCACGCCGGCCTCGTTCGAGCCCTCGATCGACTATGTGGTCACCAAGATCCCCCGCTTCGCCTTCGAGAAATACCCCGGCGCCGAGCCCTATCTGACCACCTCGATGAAGTCGGTCGGCGAGGTCATGGCCATCGGCCGCACCTTCCCCGAGTCGCTGCAGAAGGCCCTGCGCGGCCTGGAAACCGGCCTGACCGGCCTCGACGAGATGGAGATTCCCGGCGCGGACGATCCCGAGACCGGCCACGCCGCGGTGCTGCGCGCGCTGGGCGTGCCGACCCCCGACCGGCTGCTGGCCATCGCCCAGGCCTTTCGCCATGGCCTGTCGGTCGAGGAGATCGAGACGGCCTGCGCCTACGAGCCCTGGTTCCTGCGTCAGATCGAGACCCTCGTCGCGGAGGAGACCAAACTCCGCCGCCACGGCCTGACCACCGAGCCGACGGCGCTGCGCAGGCTGAAGGCCATGGGATTTTCCGACGCGCGCCTGGGCAAGCTGACCAACCAGAGCGAGATGGACGTGCGCAAGGTCCGCCACGAGGTCGGGGTGCGGCCGGTGTTCAAGCGTATCGACACCTGCGCCGGCGAGTTCCGCGCCACCACGCCCTACATGTATTCGACCTATGAAACCGGCGCTCTGGGCCAGAAGCCCATGTGCGAATCCGATCCGTCGGACGCCAGGAAGGCCATCATCCTCGGCGGCGGCCCCAACCGCATCGGCCAGGGCATCGAGTTCGACTATTGCTGCTGCCACGCCGCCTTCGCGCTCGACCAGATCGGCGTGGAGTCGATCATGGTCAACTGCAATCCCGAGACCGTCTCCACCGACTATGATACGTCCGACCGGCTCTATTTCGAGCCGCTCACATACGAGGATGTGCTCAATATCGTCGAGAAGGAGCGGCCGGACGGGGTGATCGTTCAATTTGGCGGTCAGACCCCGTTGAAGCTGGCCGTCCCCCTGGAGAAAGCGGGTGTGCCGATCATCGGCACCTCCCCAGATGCTATC
>CALAEG010000055.1 GCA_937890965.1 uncultured Caulobacteraceae bacterium
CGGGGTCTGTAAGAGACCAGGCGCCGCGGCGGTTGCGCGCGGCTCAATACGTCCGGATGTCGACCGAGCACCAGAAATATTCCATCCAGAACCAAGCTGAGGCAATCGCTCGGTATGCTGATCACCGCGGGTTTGAGATAGTCCGAACATACGAGGATGCCGGTAAGAGCGGTCTTCGGCTCGTGGGTCGCCCCTCCCTCCAACGCCTGATCAGCGACGTCCAGACCGGCGCCGCTGAATTCACGGACATACTCGTCTACGACGTGAGCCGCTGGGGCAGATTCCAAGACGCGGACGAGAGCGCATACCACGAGTTCACCTGCCGCGAGGCTGGAGTCAGGGTGCATTACTGCGCCGAGCAATTCGAGAACGATGGCAGCGTCGGCTCCACGCTGATTAAGAGCATCAAGCGAATAATGGCCGGAGAATATAGCCGCGAGCTTTCCGTAAAAATCTTTGCCGGCCAGTCCAGGCAGGTCCGTCTCGGGTTTAGGGCGGGAGCGCCCTCCGGCTACGGGATGAGACGCATGATGGTGGACCAGCATGGGAGGCCGAAGGCGCTGCTTGGGCCAGGTGAGCAGAAGAGCCTGCAAACCGATCACGTAATTCTCGTCCCAGGGCCGCCGCACGAGGTCGCCATGGTTCGACGAATTTTCCAGATGTTTGTATCGCAAGGGCTTAGGGAGAGCGGAATCGTCGCTGCCTTGAACGACGAGGGCCTAAGAAGAGATCGGGGCCGTCCATGGACCCAATCCGTCGTGCGACAGATTCTCAGAGGTGAAAAATTCATCGGGAACAACATCTACAATCGTCGCTCATTCAAACTGAAGGCCAAGCGGACTAGGAATCCCCGAGAGAGTTGGGTTCGCAGCGATGGCGCCTTCGAGGCGATCATCGAGCCTGAAATGTTCGAAGCCGCACAACGCATCATCGCCATCCGAAGCCACAGCTACACCGATCAAGAGATGCTCGATCGATTGTTGGCATGCCTGGTCACAAATGGGCGATTGTCGTCGCTGATTGTCGATAATGATGAGGAACTACCCCACAGCTCCGTCTACCGTAACAGATTTGGCAATCTTCTTACCGCCTACCAACTCATTGGATACAGGCAACACCGTGATTATAGCTACGTCGATTACAAAAAACTGGTGCGGCAGCTGCGATCAGAGATCATTGATGGCTTGATCGGGGATGTCGAGGCGCACGGTGGATTCGCCCGCCGCGATACCTTCAACCGACTGTCCATCAATGATGAATTTTCGACCACAGTCATTGTCGTAGCATGCGGATCAACCAAGACCGGCAAGCCGGTTTGGAAGATGGGATTTAAGGGGCGCCGTCTCGGTGACGTCACTGTTGTTGCGCGACTGACCGCGGACCAATCCGCCATCCTGGATTACTACCTGCTGCCGCTAGCGGCCTTAGAGGCCAGGCCTAGCCTTTGCCTTGGGCCCACAAACGCCGCCGCGTTCGAAGCCTATCGGTTCGACACGCTCGACGGCTTTTGCGAACTTGTTGGTCGTTCGCCGGCGCCGGTCGCCGGATAACCGCGAGGCAAGCCGACCGGCGGGACATCCCTGACCATGAAGCTTTTGGAGAACTAGCCTTGGCCGAGCAAGTATGGCTGCCCGATCTCTACAATGACCGGGCCTTTACGACCGCCGAGATCGGACGCGGCAGCTATTGGGACCCCACGACACGGTTGGTGGTGCACAACCAGCCGGCCGAGAAGATCGTCATCGGCCGCTACTGCGCCATCGCCGCTGAGACGACGATCATGACCGGCGGCGAGCACACCACCGATACGGTCTCGACCTGGCCGTTCGACAACTTCATGGACAACCGGCCCAACCCCACCCGCAGCTATCGGGTCAAGCCGAACACCACGCTGGGCTCCGACGTCTGGCTCGGCCGCGCCAGCCTCATCGGCGGCGGCGCCAAAATCGGCCACGGCGCGGTCATCGGCGCCGGCGCCGTGGTGATGCGCGACGTCGAACCCTATGCGGTGGTGGTCGGCAACCCGGGCAAGGTCATCCGCCTCCGCTTCAGCGAGACCATCGTCGAGAAACTTCTGAAGATCGCCTGGTGGTCCTGGTCGGCCCAGGAGGTCATCGACAGGCGCGAACACTTTTACGAGCCGGTCGAGAGGTTCGTGGAGCGCTTCGGCTAAGCCTCCGGGTCAGGCCCCCCGGGCGGTGCGGGTCTCCCGCGCGAAGGTGGTCACCATGTCGGAGGCGCCGACGACCTTCAGCGCCTCCAGCATCTTGCCGATGGCGCCGCGATGCGAGGCGCCGTGGGTGATGACGTGCGCCAGCATCTGGCCCTTGGTCATGCGCCCGGCGTCGCCGTCGTCGACGAAGGTGAAGTCCACCACGCTCTCCAGCTCGGCCGGCGTGACGCCGCCGACATAGTCCAGGTACCAGGCGTCGGTCCGGGCCATCGTCGCGCCCAGCGCATCCAGATCGGGAAGCCGCTCGGCGACCACCCCGCCGAAGCCCGGCTGGTCGCCGGTCAGCCGGGCCTTGAAGACCTGGTCGACGATCGCGATGTGGTCGAGGGTGAACAGCACCACCGCCATCCGCCCGCGATCGACGTCCTCGGGCGCCGTCCGCAGCGCCTCGATCAGGCGCCGGTTGCACCAGGCCTTGTGCTGGAACAGCGAGATCAGAAAATCGTTCGGCATGGCGTCGGTAGGGCGGTGTTCGAGGACTGACCGGCCGCCAACCTAGCGGCGGACCCGATCCGGGCCAAGCGCGCGGCTGGATTTATGATAACATCGGTCTTTGACTCTGCAGGAGGGGCCTTTCCATGCCAGAAGCCATCATTGTCGACACAACAACCGCGCCACGCGCCCTGAACATCGTTGGCGAGCAGGTCACCGTGCTCGTCTCGGGCGCCCAGACCGGCAGCTATGAGATCTTCCACCAGGCCGGGCCCGAGGGCAGCGGCCCGCCGCCGCACAGCCATCCCTGGGACGAAGCCTTCTATGTGATCCGCGGCGAGATCGCCTTCGGCCATGAAGACCGCGACCTGGTCGCCGGTCCCGGGACCCTGGTGCACCTGCCGGCCGGCACGACCCACTGGTTCCGCTTTGGCGCCGGCGGCGGCGAAATGATCTCCATGACGTCACGCGAGGGCGCGTCGCACATGTTCACGGATTTCGACCGTGAGATCTCGCCGGAAAAGCCGGACCTCGGTAAGCTCATCGAACTCGGCCGCCCCTACGGCCTGGCGGTCGCCGTCCCGGCCAGCTGAGCGAACCGTCGCGCGGCCGCTCCCGCCGTGTGCTAGGGACGCCGAATGGCGAACGGCTGGATGATCGGCGTGATGGTGGAGCTGGCCGGCGAGCCCGTCGCGCTCCGCCACTTCTTCGCCGTCGGCCACGAGGACCGCGCCAAGGCCGAATGGCGCGCGATCGACAAGGCCCTATTGATCGGCAAGGTGGCCGCCAGCCCCGTTGGCGGGCTGGAGCCGGTGCACATGGTCAGCGAACTGTCGCCCCACACCGTGGGCCGCCTGGCGCTCAAGCCCGGCGAGGTGCGCTCCCTGGGCTGGCGCTGGCCCCGCCGCTGGATCACGCTCGAGCCCCGGGCGGCGGACTGAGCCCGCTGAACTGCTGAATCTGGAGTCGGGACCTGAAGCCTTCCCCGGACAGGACGGAACCCTACGCCGCCCCAGACGGGCCGTTCGCGAGCCTGGCGGCCTGGGCTGTCGGACTGGGCCTGCTCATCCTCGGCGTCCACCTCTTCCTGGCGCCGCCCGAATGGTCCAGCCTCTATGGGCGCGACCTGAAGGTCTACCAAACGGCGATGGACGCCATCGCGGGGGGCCTCGATCCCTACCCGTCCGCGCACGGCCGTCCCATCCACGGCCTGGTCTTCACCTCGCCGCCCTTTGTCTGGCTGCTCTTCAAGCTGATCGCCCAGGCCGGGCTGAAGCCCTTTTTCGCAACCGCCCTGCTGGCGGCCGACGCCGTCTCGGTCGTGGTTATCCCAGTGGTCTTCAGCCGCCTCTTCCTCGGGCCCGGCCTGGCGCGCGCGGTGCTGAGCCTCGGTTTCTTCTTCACCGCGTTCGGCGGCTCGGGCTTCTTCACCGCCCTGGTGATCAATAACGGCACGCCGCTCTACGCCCTGATCGCGCTGGCGCTGATTCCCGCCGTGACGCGGGACCGGTGGCTGGCCTTCCACCTGGCGGTGGCGCTGGCGACGGCGTTCAAGCCCTTCTACGCCGCCTTCTGGATCGTCCCCCTGCTGGCCGACGGCCTGCGCGGCGGCCAGTGGGCGGCCAGCGCCGCGGGCCTGGCCGCCGCCGCGGCAACTTACGTCGCGCCCCTGCTGCTCGCCCCCAAGCTGATGGCCGCGTGGCTGCACACCCTTTATGGCCAGACCGTCGCCGAGGGCCTGCTGGGCGACAACCTGCTGGGCGCCATGGCCAGCGGACCGGCCGGCCGCCATGCGGGCCTGGCCCCCTACGAGGCTCAAGCCGCCCTCTCGGCCGTGCTCGCGGCCACAGCCCTCGGCCTCGGCCGGCTGGACCGGCCGCGCCGCATCGCGGCCCTGGTGCTGATCGCCGTCTTCCTCAACCCGCGCGCCCAACGCTACGACCTTTCCACCGCCGCCATCCCCCTGCTGGCGCTAGCCGCCGGCGCTCTGACCCGAGCCCCACCCGGCGCCCTGGCCCAGGCCCTCTGGGCCGCGCTGCTGGCCGGCGCGATGATCGCCTTCAGCGCCAACACGCCGGCGGACGGGGTGCTTTATGTGGGGATCACGGTGGCGGTTCTGCTCGCTGCCATCGCTGCATCACATGCGCAAGCGATGCCGGGCTCAGGGCGCTGAGCGCCGTTGTTTCCTCTGCTACTAGAGCAGTCTCAGCAGGCGCCGCCCGGCTCTTCGTGTGTGCCCGAAGGGGTCCGTTCCGGCAACCTCAGTAAGAGCCGAGCGAAACGCAATGTGTGCTTTCGGCCCTGAGCGGAAGTTCGCCTGGGCTGCTTGCCGGTAGATTGCAGTCCTGTCAGCCTGGAACGCGGGCTGGAGGTTGCCATGCGAACTATGGACGTTTTCAGTGGCTCTATTTCTGCGCTGGGCTTGCGAGCCTGGCAGCCGTCCAGGCCATTCTCTACCGGATTCGATTGGCATGGGGCAGCCGGACGGCCGCGCCTAGCGCCACTTGCCAGGTGGTTGATCCATTGCTCTGTTTGTTGGCGGAGGGGTTGCGATGGATTATGGGGCGTTAGCGCTCGCAGGACTCCAGCAGCTTGGCGGAGCCCTGATCGGTTGTGTCATCTGCACGCTGGTCGGCGCGCCCATTATGAAGCTGACCGAAAGGGGGATCCCCTTCTGGCGGCACGCTCTCATATGCTTCTGGGCGTTCGCGCGCGGATTTGCGCTCTATGACGTCGCCACCGACGTGTGGGTCAGGCTGCTGCGACAGCCGGACCCCAGTTGGGCAGACAGTTTGGCAGACATCGTGATGCTGTGCGGCATTGGTTGGTTGATCTCCGCCGACCTCAAAAAGCAAGGCGTCAACCGCCGCTTCCCGGGCGTCGGCGCGCGCGTGATCCTCGGGTTGGTCCTTGGGATTGTGGTCCTGGTCGTGGTCGGGTTCTTCGCAAAGGTATAATTCGACGAGCGACCGTCCGCGAAAATTCGTGTCGGGTGCGTGTGTGTTGACGGACGGCCGGGAATGACCGCTTTCCCCCCATAGCGGTCGTTCCGAGAGTCTGCTTCCGGGCAGTTGGCCTGTTCAAGTCTCCCCCTGTTCGAAGGGCTGGGACGGCGTTGTCGATGTCGATCCCGAGGGAGCCTCGTGGCAGCCCCGGGGCCGACCAGCACAGGTCCAGATGCAGGAGGATCGGTCCTCAATCGGGTCTAATACCCGTCCGAGATCATGAGCTAGCCGCCCCCAACACTGCCTGAGCGGTTCGTGGCCGTCATTGCCGTCCCTGAGCGCCCTGGCCGGCGCGCTGCGCGGAAGTTCGGCCCCGATCGCCGAGAGTACCGCAGACGGGCTGGTCGATCGCCTTGGCCGGGGTGCTGGCGAAGGGAGGCCGAGCGGTCTCCGATGTGGAATGATTGATTGAATTTATCAAAGGAATTCAGTCGATGCGTGGCGGACGGCGCGAAGGAGCAGGGCG
>CALAEG010000056.1 GCA_937890965.1 uncultured Caulobacteraceae bacterium
GACGCGACGCCCTCGCGCGCATCGCCGGATCGGTTACGGGTGTGCAACGCAAGGCTCTCGGCCCGGTGCGCCTCCATCGGGTGCGACGCGGCCAGCATGCGCCACATCAGTTGCCGGCTGAGCGTGACGGAGACCGGCGCCGCGTTATCGACGATGTCCAGCGCGATCGCCCTGGCTGCGGGCAGACGATCGGCGGGCGCGTGCAGCGACCGCACCAGGCCCCGCTCCAAAGCTTCAGCAGCCTGAAATACGCGGCCCGAATAGACCCACTCCAGCGCGCTCGACATGCCCATCAGCCGAGGCAGGAAATAGGAGGAGGCGCCTTCCATCACGATCCCACGGCGGTTGAACACGAGCCCAAAGCGGGCCTCAGTCGAGGCGATCCGGATGTCCATCGGCAAGAGCATCGTCACGCCGACGCCGACCGCGGCGCCGTTCACCGCAGCGATCACCGGTTTCAAACTGTCAAAGATACGCAAGGTCACCATGCCGGCGCCGTCGCGCCGGACTTCGTCCGATTGCGAGGCTTGAGCCGCGCCGCGTCCAAATCCGCCGCCGCCTGAAAGATCGGCCCCGGCGCAGAACGCGCGCCCGGCGCCGGTCACGATCACCGCGCCGACATCATCGTCCGCGTCGGTCGCGTCGAATGCCGCCCGCAGATCCTGCATCATCTGACCGTTGAACGCGTTCATCTTGTCGGGACGGTTCAGGGTGATGGTGGCGATGCGATCCTCGACGCCATAGGCGAGGGTCTCGAATTCGGTTCCGGACATGCGCGTCTTCCGTTGTCTTTTTCCGAAGCAGACGCTTCGGCGCTGTGAATCAAGTCATTCGCTCAAATCAGGCGGGCGCGCCACGCGCTGACATCTCTATCAGTTGGACGGCAGCGTCAGCACCACCTTGACGCAGTCGCCGCGGTGCTGGGCGGCGATGGCCTGGTTGATCTGGTCGAAGGGAAACGCCTGCACCAGCGTCTCCAGCGGCAGCCGCCCGGTGCGCCAATGATCGATCAGGACCGGCAGGAAGGCGTCGGGGTCGCTGTCGCCCTCGATGATCCCGCGCACGGTCTGGCCGAAGGGGAGCACGGTCCCGAGCTCGCCGGGCATGGGCGTGCCGGGCGGCGGAATCCCGACGATGCCGAGCACGCCCTTGGGTGCCAGGGCGGCCATCACGGCGGTCAGGATCTCCGGCCGGCCGGTCGTGTCGAAGGCGTAATCCATCCCTTGGGGCAGGATGGCGCGCACGGCCGCGGCAAGATCGGGACGTTCGGCGGGGTCGATCACGTGGGTGGCGCCCAATTGCAGCGCCAGGGTCCGTCGCGATGCGTGCGGCTCGACGACGACGATCGTCCCGCAGCCCTGGATCGCCGCCCCCATCACCGCCGACAGGCCCACGGCGCCCCCGCCGGTGACTAGGAGCGAAGAGCCCTTGGGGCAGGCCAGGGCCAGTATCACTCCGCCGGCGCCGGTCTGGATGCCGCAACCGAGCGGAGCGGCAAGCTCGAACGGGATGTCACCGGGCAGCTTCAGCACATTGCGCTCGTAGGCCAGGGCATAGGTCGCGAACGAGGATTGGCCGAAGAAGTTGGACGAGACCGGCGTCTCGCCCTGGCGGATCGCCTTGGAGCCGTCCGGGCGCATGCCGATATAGTTCAACATGGGCATGGTGAAGCAGTAGGCTGGGTCGCCCCCAAGACAGCGCGCGCAGGCTCCGCACGAGCGGAAGCTCATCGCGACCCGGTCCCCGACCTTGACCTTTGTCACCGACGCCCCGACGGCGTCCACGACGCCGGCGCCCTCGTGGCCCAGCACCGCGGGAAGGCTGAAGGGCATCGCCCCGTCCCTGGCCACGAGGTCGGTGTGGCACACGCCGACGGCGGCGATGCGCACGCGGATCTCATCGGCGCGTGGATCGTCCAACTCGACCGTCTCGATGGAAAAATCCCCGCCGGGGGTGCTGGCGAGCGCTGCGGTGATCTGCATGTGTCCTCCGCTATGAGTGGGGTGATGGCCGGCTAGGCCTTCGCCCCGTCCAGCAATTCTGTGAAGCCGCCGGGCGCGTAGGGCCCGACGCAAATCTGTTCGAGTACGCCGATGCCTTGGCGGGTCCCGTCGCTGGCGCGAACCACCTGTTGGGTGTGCAAATTCCAAGGCTCCAGGGGGTTCAGCTGCCGCGGATCGAAGGACTCGTGGCCGGTCGCCAGTTCACCTTTCCACATGCCCTGGCCCCACTCGGGGTGGCCGTAGCCCAGGCCCTTCATCTGGAACTTCAGGATCGGCTCCAGCGCAATGGTCCGCACGCCCCCGTCGTGGTCGACCAGGTCGATCTCCGCCGATCGGGCGAGGCGCGTGCCCGGGTGGTAACGGACCCGGTGCCGCGCGGTCTCCATGCGTTGGTCGCGCCCGTCCTCGACGCCTGGAACCTCGGCTTCGCTGGCGTAGAGGGGCGCAACGATGCCCTCGCGCACCAGGGCCTCGCCGTTCTGGCCGTCGAAGAAGATGGCGTGGGTGATATGGTCTTCCCAGAATAGGGGCGCCCAGAGGAAGAACGCGCCCCGCCGCGCCTGTGGCGCGCCGCCGGTCTCGGGCTCGCCCACGCCTCGCACGCCCCAGGAGCGGTCCTTGGTGCCGTGGCAGACCGCCTCCTCAACCTTGATCTCGCCATCTGGGTCGCGCACGACCCCGCTCCAGCGGCCGAACTGGTCGAAACGCGTAGCGTCCATCCCCCTGCGGACGCCCGTCCAGAGCGTTTGTCGGGCCTCCTGGATCGCCGCCGTGCGGGCCGAGAATGTAAGGTCGCAAGTAATGCCGCTGTCGTTGTCCTCCAACACCACGCGGGAGCGCTTCATCGGTTCGATGACTTCGATGCGGAAGGGGCCCACCTGCATCTCGGTCCGCTCGGTCGGCGCGCGGCGAGAGCCGTAGAAGCAGTGCTGTCGCCCGTCCGGGCGCACCACCGAGAAGGCGCAATCCAGGATGCCGCGATGCGGATAAACGGCCATGCCGACGCCGAAGTAGTACGAGCCGTCGTTGGCATAGCCGTTGAACCAGGTCCGGTCATACACATTGCGGTCGCTGGTCGCGGGGTGGGCGATCGGTTCTGGCGTCTGGTGGATCGGGAAATCGTCGAGCTTGTTCAGCATGGGCGCGCCTCGGTGGTCGGTGGGGTTTCGGTCAAAGGGCCGCCTCATACGCATGCGCCGTGACGTGCGCTTCGAGGAATCGCCAGATCTCGTCGTTGACGGTCCGGGCCCAGTCGGCGCCGCCGGCCTCGGCCGCTTCGACCGCCGCGTGCAGATCGATCAGCAGCTTCAGGGTCACGTCCGAGCGGGCCGTGAGATCGCTCACCCGCAGGCTCGGCGCCTCCGCCGCGAGCGCCTTGGCGATCCGCTCCTTCAGGTCCGCGTCGTCGATATGCAGCGCCGCCTCGCGCAGGATGGGCTGGAGCGCCGCATGCTCCGAGACCAGCACCTCGGCGGCGCGATCGTAGTCCTGCGCGATCAACCCCATCAGCACGGTGAAGTAGCCCAGGTCGGTCGCGGTGTAGGCGTCGTGGGCCTTGGGGATAAGGTCCTGTGCGACGCGGGTGACAAGGTGTCGAATGGCCTCCGAGCCCCTCGGGATCATTTCACCACCCGAACGAAGCGATGCATGGAGTGCGGGGAGAGATAGTCGACGAGGATTCGCTGCTGGCGATCGGTCATCAGCCAGCCGGCGATCGCCAGGATCGGCGCCTTGCTGGCGCCGCTGTGGAAGTCCTCGCTGGACGATATCCAGATGCCGATGCCCTTGAGCGCGGCGAACACCTGCCACCAGCGGAAGGCCTCTGGATCGACCTCGAGGCCGGCGCTTTCCTCCCAGATGCGCACCGCCTCCTTGTGCGGAAGAAGCCCGCCCGCCCGGTCGGGCTCGTTCCAGCACCAGAGTGGGTCCAGCGACCAGGCCAGGTCCTCGAGCGGATCGCCAATGTGCGCCATCTCCCAGTCGAGGATCGCCTTGATCTCGCCGTCTGGTGAATAGAGGAAGTTGCCGGTCCGGTAGTCGCCATGCACGAGGCTGAGCTTTTGCGCGGGCGGCGGCGGATTGCGGCGCAGCGACCGAATGGCCGCGTGCGCGACCGGGTTTGGGTGCAGCTCGTCCGTCTCGATCACCTTCGCCCAGTAGTCGAGCTGCTCCATCGCACAGGTTGCCGGCGTGGTGGCCGCCATCACGTCGGCGAGCCCCAGCGTCAACGGATCGAGCGCCGCGATCCGGCCAAGCAGGCTCCATTTTTGACGGCCGATCGCGTCTCGGTGCTCGAGCGTGATGCCGCCGGGCGAGGCCTGGCAACCGGTCACCTCGGCGGTGATCGAGAAGGGCCGGCCGAGCCAGCGCAGATCCTCCTCGAGGAACAGGGTCTCGGGCGCGGGAAGGCCGGCCTTGAACGCGGCCTCCATGGCTCGGTATTCGGTGCGCCGGTCCGTGTCGATCAGGCTGGTCTCCGGATCGATCCGCACAACCATGCCGCGGATCGCGTCGCCCGCATGGGCCTTCAGCCGCCATGTCTCGCGCGAAGCGCCGCCGGGTATGCGCGCTAGGTCCGAGACCCGCGCTCCCGGGAGCCATTCGGCGGCGAGGAAGCTGCTCAGCCCGGCCTGCAGTTGGTTCTCGCGACCGTCCACCCCCGGTCCTCACCGCGCCGCGTTGGTGATCCGCGGCTGGATGAATTCGATCATGCGCCCGTCGATCAAAAGCCTGAGTCTGCTCATAGCGTTCCCTCTATCTTGATCTTGCCGTCGATGCGCGGAAGGACCAGCTGTGCATGCCAGCCTAGGCTACCTCGGTCGGACTTAGGATGCGCGCTCGTTAGCATTGACTTAGTGGTTGGCCAACTAGCAAATCGTAGGCTCTGGGGGCGGGCTGCCTCCAGCCGTCGCCCTCCGCGCCACAGGATCCAGAGCAGACATGCACCCCTCGATTCACGCCAAGACCGACCCCGACAAACCCGCCTATATCATGGCGGGCTCGGGCGAGACCGTGTCCTACGCCGAGCTCGACGCCCGCTCGAACCAGGGCGCGCACCTGTTCCGCTCGCTGGGCATCGAGGCCGGCGACGCCATCGCCCTCGTCATCGACAATAGCCCCCGCTACTACGAGACGCTCTGGGCCGCCCAGCGGTCGGGCGTTCGCTATACAGCGATCTCCTCCAAGCTCACGACCGGCGAGGTCGAATACATCGTCAAGGACTGCGGGGCGAAGGCGCTGATCGCGGGAAAGGCGGTGGCCGACGTCGCACTGCCGCTCGCGCCGCTGATTCCGGGCGTGAAGCTCTACATGGTCGACGGCGCCGAGGGCCCGTACGAGAGTTTCGAGGCGGCGCGCTCGCGGTTCCCGACGACGCCGATCGCCGATGAGTCGGCGGGTGGGCCGATGCTCTATTCGTCCGGCACGACTGGCCGCCCCAAAGGCGTCCGGTCCATGGCCCCAGCCCAGCGGCAGCCTATCGATGGCCCGAACGGGATCGCGATGCTGGGCAAGGCGCTTTACGGCTGGACGCCGGAGTCGATCTATCTCTCGCCGGCGCCCCTCTACCACGCGGCCCCTCTCGCCTGGTCGATGGCTATGCAGACGCTCGGCGGTACGGTGATCGTGATGGAGCGTTTCGACGCCGAGGACGCCCTGCGCTGCATCCAGGACTATCGGGTCACCACCGCCCAGTGGGTGCCGACCCACTTTGTACGCATGCTGAAGCTGCCGCAGGAGGTGCGCGACAAGTATGACGTCTCGTCGCTGACCCAGGTGTTCCACGCCGCCGCGCCCTGTCCGATCCCGGTCAAGGAACAGATGATCGCCTGGTGGGGGCCGATCATCAGCGAGTATTACGCGGGAACCGAGGGCAACGGCTTCACCGCGATCAATTCCAAGGAATGGCTGGCGCACAAAGGCTCGGTCGGCCGCGCGCTCGCGGGCGAGGTGAAGATCTGCGACGAGAACGGCGATCCGCTGCCGCCCGGCTCGGAGGGCGTCATCTTCTTCGCCGGCGGCGGCCAGTTCGAGTACCACAACGACCCCGAGAAGACCGCGGAGAGCCGCAACAGGCAGGGCTGGACGACGCTGGGCGACGTGGGCCGGATGGACGAGGAGGGCTTTCTCTACCTCACCGACCGCAAGAGCTTCATGATCATCTCCGGCGGCGTGAACATCTATCCGCAGGAGATCGAGAACCTGTTGATCACCCACCCGAAGGTCGCCGACGTCGCCGTGGTGGGCGCGCCGCACGAGGAGATGGGCGAACAGGTGGTGGCGGTGATCCAGCCCGCCGACTGGGCCGACGCGGGCGATGATCTCGCCGCGGAGCTAACCGCCTTCGCCCGCGCCAACCTCAGCCATGTGAAGACGCCGCGCCGGATCGACTTCATGCGGGAGTTGCCGCGCCACCAGACCGGAAAGCTCTACAAGCGCCTGGTCCGCGACGCCTACTGGAGCAAGGACGGCTCGCCGATCGTGTCTGAGAGCTAACCCATGGCGCCCGTGGCAATGGGGAGGTCGGTCGCGGGCAGCGCGGGCGATGATGCGGCTCATCCTGCTCGTGAAGCCGTATCGGTCGCTCCCAGCTTCACCAGCAAGCGTTCCGAGGCCCTTGTCAGCGCTTCGAGCGCGACGTCGATCTTCCTGCGCTCTTGCTCCAGAGCGGCGAGCCGCTCCTTGAATAACGGAAGCGCGCGAACGAGTTGGGCTTTGCGGCCTCCTTTGTCGTAGGTCTCGATGAGTTCGCGGATCTCTTCGACCGCGAAGCCCATCCGACGACCGGAGAGAATGAGTCGCAGGCGCACCTGTTCTCGACGCGAATAGATGCGAGTCTGGTTTATTCGCTGTGGGGAAAGCAGGCCCTTCTCCTCGTAGAACCGAAGCGCCCTATGGGTCGCCCCGACCTGCCGGCAGAGTTGGGTGATGGTCAGTGTATCTGGCGGCGCGCGCGGCGGCGTGATGGACATTCGACTCCTCTCCAACCCACCCGACGGACAGGCAAAAATCAATCTTATAATTGTTGGTCAACTAGCTATAATGTGTGGCGGCGCCAGCTTCAACGTTCTCCGCGCGCCGAACTCTGAGTGAGCGCCGTTACATTGCCGATCGATGGGTTGCCTCCCGGCAGCTGTCCCAACGGAC
>CALAEG010000057.1 GCA_937890965.1 uncultured Caulobacteraceae bacterium
CGGCGCAGAACATCGCCTTCCACGAGGTCGGCCGCCAGGCGATCATGGCCGATCCCAACTGGCAGGGCGGCGACTATGCCAACAGCGAGGTCCGGCCGGAAAAGGGCCTGGCCGTGGCGCGCATGGCCGCTCACATCACCTATCTCTCCGAGCCGGCCTTGCAGCGCAAGTTCGGCCGCGAGCTGCAGGGCGACGGCCTGTCCTGGGGGTTCGACGCCGACTTCCAGGTGGAGAGCTATCTGCGCCACCAGGGCGCCAGCTTCGTCGACCGGTTCGACGCCAACTCCTATCTCTACATCACCCGGGCGGTGGACTATTTCGACCTGGCGGCGAGTAAGGGCGGCACGCTGGCCGAGGCCTTCACCGCCGCGCGCGACGTGCGCTTCTGCGTGCTCTCCTTCACCTCCGACTGGCTCTATCCGACGGTGGAGAGCCGTTCGATCGTGCGGGCGCTGAATGCGGCGGGGGCCAGGGCCAGCTTTGTCGAGATCGCCACCGACAAAGGCCACGACGCCTTCTTCCTGGACGAGCCGGTGATGCACGACGCTCTGCGCGGATTCCTCGACGCGGCGGGCCAGGCCCGAGGGATCGCGTGACCGGCGCGTCGGAGAGCTTTCGCGAGATCGTCAGCCTGGTGCGGCCGGGCGCGCGCGTGCTCGACATCGGCTGCGGCGAGGGCGCGTTGCTCGAGCTGCTCACCGAGGAGAAGCAGGTCGATGGGCGGGGCCTCGAGATCAGCCCGCTCGGGGTGCAGGCCTGCCTGTCACGCGGGTTGGCCGTTGTGCAGGGCGACGCCGACCGCGATCTCGCCGACTTTCCGACCCGGGCCTTCGACTATGCGATCCTGTCCTCGACCCTGCAGCAGGTGCGTGAGCCGAAGACTGTGCTGTCCGAGCTTTTACGCATCGCCGAGCGCGCCATCGTCTCGCTGCCGAACTTCGGCCACTGGCGCGTGCGGCTGTCGCTGCTGGCGCGGGGGCGCATGCCGGTGACGGCCTCACTGGCCGAGCCCTGGTGGTCGACGGACAATATCCATCTGTGCACGCTGAAGGACTTCACCCTGCTCTGCGAAGAGCTGGACATTCGCATCGAGCAGGCCGCGGCCCTGGCCGACGGCCGTCCGGCTCGGCGCATCGACCCCTCAAGCGCGCTGGAGAACTGGCGCGCCGAACAGGCCATCTATCTGCTGAGCCGTTCCGACAGCGCCTGACACCTTCTCCCGCAAGGAGAAGGAGATCTAGAACAGGAACCGGGCCGCGGCTCTCGCGTCGTAGGTCTGGTAGTCGTTGCGGAATTCTCCGCCGGCGTCGGCGCTGAAGTCGGCATATTGGCCGCTGGCGCGCAGGCCGAGACGGGCCAGGAAACCACCCTTGTCCGTGAACTGAGGATCGAGCGTAAAGGTCTGGCCACCCTGGAAGTTGGCGACGGTCTTAGCCGGGCCGCCATAGACCACCGCGCGGTAGCCGACGGTCAGTTCGGGCCGCCAGACGATGGACTGGCCGAAGCTCGCGCCCATGACCAGATCGGCCTGGGCGTCGGCCTGGCTGGCGGTTTGCGAGGCTACATCCAGGTTGAAGGCGGTGCCGCCGCCGCGCTCCTTGTAGGCCGCCTGAGACACCAGCACGTAGTCGCCGGAAACCTCGGGCCGGAGGAAGAACCGGCCGGCGGAGACCTGATAGCCGACCCCGACATTGGCCGAAAGGATGCCGCCCAGCCAACTCGCCTTGGCCTCGCGCGAGACGATTTCGCTCGGCGTTCCGGCAAGGTCGTTCGAGTTGGTTTGGTCGATGAGGAAACGGTGGCTGCCCAGGGTGATGAAGCCACCGTTCAGACTGGCATTGGCGTTCAGCCCGTTCTGGCCGCCGCCCTTGCGCCAATAGACGCCGACTTCGAAAGCCGAGGCCGAAAGCGCCTGGTCGGTAGGCTGAGTAGCGTCCTGCACCCCGGTGGTCAGGAAGGAGGCCGAGACGCCCAGCGCGGTACCGCCGCGCGCGCGCTCGATCCCGCCGGCGATGCCGAAGCCGAGACCCTGGTAGCCATTGACCACCTTCGTGGTCTGCTCGTCGTTCGAATAGCCGATCTCCTGCACCCAGCCGCGCACCGAGTCGCTCTGCAGTTTAATCGGCGCTTCGGCCTCGGCGCGCGCGATCGCGTGCTCGCCGGTCACCAGGGTCTCGAAGGCGCCGCCCGCATAGTCGGGCAGGAACTGGTCGTAGGCGTGGATGAATGAGGGTCGATTCAGCTTCGACAGGATGTCGGCGGCGACGGCCGCGTCGCTGCCGAAGGCCTTGTTGAAGGCGGGGAAGAGCGCGGCTTCAGCCGGATTGAACCCAAGCTCGCCGACTGTCTTGGGCGCCGCTGTGATGCTCAGGCTGGTGTTGGTCGTGCTGATGACGCCGTTCTCCAGGAACGGGATCTGCCCCAGGAGCGCGCTTGAGACATTGCCGGCGGTAAGGTTGCCGGCGGTGATGACCGTGAAGGTCTCTGTCGAGGTCAGGGGCGTGGAGAGGGCCAGGCCCACCGCGGCGCCGTTGTCCAGCGTCGCGGTACCCGCCACGTTGAAGCCGCTGCCGGTGGGATTGCCGGGGTCGCCGGTGAAGATCACCTGGCCAGCCGCGCCGATGTGCAGCGTCGACAGCTGCACAAGGTTCGGGCTGGTCATGAACAGCTGGCCCTTGTTGACGTTCAACGCCAACGCGCCGCCCGGGGCCACGGTCAAGGCGCCCTTGGCGATGCCGCCGTTTTCGATGTCGAAGCTGTTGCCGGTATTGTTGCCGAAACCGATCGCCCCGGTGACGTTGCCGCCCCAGAGATTGAAGGTCTGGACCCCGGTCCCGTCAGTCAGCACGACGGCGCCCGAGATGCTGGGATTGAAGGTGGCGTTGCCGCTGGAGGTGCAGTTGCCGCCAGAATCCTCGGCGACGCACTGGGTGATGGTGAGCGAGGCGGTGTTGTTGGCGAAAATGGCGACGCTCGCGCCCTGCGCCACGTCTGTGGTGACCGCCGGAACGACAATGGCGGTGATGTTGCCGGTGTTGGTGATGGCGCCCAGCCCGCCGCCGGCGTCGGAGATGGCGGTGGCCTTGCCGATGATCCCGCCGGCGTCCTGGGTTGAGCCGGCGACGCCCGCAACCCCATCGACCTC
>CALAEG010000058.1 GCA_937890965.1 uncultured Caulobacteraceae bacterium
CGCCAGTGCTTTGTGGCGGGCTCGGAGCGAATTTCTGAATCTATAGCCACACTAGAAACGTTTGATTTCTAGTGTGCTTGTTGGATTTGAAGTTCGCGTAGAGGTCGACCCATAAGCGGGCGAACTTCAAATCCAGCACACTAGCGTCCTGCGCCGACATGCTCGAACGCGCGCGGCAGGTCCTTCACCTTCTGACCGCGGCCCGAAAGACTGGGATTGGTCATGAAGTACTGGTGGGCGGAAAAGGCTTTCGGCCGGTCCCAGTTGGCGGCGCGCCGATAGCGACCCTGGCCGTCCATGTTCCAGCTCTGCGCCTGGTCGTTGAGGTTGGCGACCATGATCTGGGCCAGGACCTGTTGGTGGGTGGTCGGGTTCTCGACCGGCACCAGGGATTCGACCCGCCGGTCGAGGTTGCGCGGCATCCAGTCGGCCGAGGAGATGAAGACCCTGGCCTGAGGACTGGGCATGGCCCTGCCGTTGGCGAAGGCGACGATGCGGGCGTGTTCGAGGAAGCGGCCGACGATGCTTTTCACGCGGATGTTGTCGGAAAGGCCCGGAATGCCGGGCCGCAAACAACAGATGCCGCGGATGATCAGCTCGATGCTGACCCCGGCCTGGCTGGCCCGATAGAGGGCGTCGATGATCACCGGATCGACCAGGGCGTTCAGCTTGGCCCAGATCGCCGCGGGCTGCCCCGCCTTGGCGTTCTCCGCCTCGTGGGCGATCATTTTCAACAGATCGGCCTTCAGGGTCACCGGCGAGAAGGACAGCTTCTCCAGCTTCTCCGGCACCGCGTAGCCGGTGATGAAGTTGAACAGCTTGCCGGAATCCCGGGCCAGGGCCGGGTCGCAGGTGAACAGCGACAGGTCCGTATAGATCTTGGCCGTCTGCGGGTGATAGTTGCCGGTGCCGAAGTGGCAATAGGTGCGCAGCGCCTCGCCCTCGCGCCGCACCACGATCGAGAGCTTGGCGTGGGTCTTGTACTCAACGAAGCCGAAGACGACGTGGACGCCGGCCCGTTCCAGGTCCCTGGCCCATTTCAGATTGGCCGCCTCGTCGAACCGCGCCTTGATCTCGACCAGGGCGGTGACGTTCTTGCCGTTGTCCGCCGCCTCGATCAGGGCCGCCACGATCGGGCTGTCCTGGGAGGTGCGATAGAGGGTCTGCTTGATCGCCAGCACGTTGGGGTCGCGCGCCGCCTGGCGGAGGAACTGCACCACCACGTCGAAGCTCTCGAACGGGTGGTGGACCAGGATGTCCTTCTCGCGGATGGCGGCGAAACAGTCGCCGCCGTGGTCGCGGATGCGTTCGGGGAAGCGCGGCTCGAACGGGCGGAACTTCAGGTCCTGGCGGTCGGCGGGGATCAGCTGGGCCAGCTCGTCCAGGCCCAGCATGCCGTCGACCAGGATGATGTCCTGCGGCTGGGCGTGCAGGTTGCCGGCGATGAAGTGGCGCAGCTCTTCCGGCATCAGCGCCTCTAGCTCGATGCGCACCACCGAGCCCAGCCGCCGTTGACGCAGGCGCATCTCGAACTCGCGGACCAGATCCTCGGCCTCTTCCTCGATCTCCACGTCGCTATCGCGGATCAGCCGGAAAACCCCGGAGCCCTCGACCTCGCAGCCTGGGAAGAGCTGATCCAGGAAGAGGGCCAGCACGCCTTCGAGCGACAGAAACCGCCGCACGGCGCGCCGCGTACGGCTGTTGACGCTGCGCGGCAGCTCCCAGAACCGCGCCACCTGCGCCGGCACCGGCACCAGGGCATAGAAGGGCTTGCCGTCCGAGCCGCGTTTCAGCTTCAGCACCAGGGAGAAGGCGAGGTTGGGGATGAAGGGAAAGGGATGCGCCGGGTCGATGGCCAGTGGGGTCAGCACCGGGAAGAGCTGGCTCTGGAAAATGTCGGCCAGCCAGGCGCGCTCGACGGCGGTCACGTCGGCGGCGTCGATCACCACCAGGCCTTCGGATTTCAGCTCGCGACGCAGATCGCGCCAGCGCCGTTGCTGGTCGGCCATCAGGGTGGCGGCGGAATCGTTGATGCGGTGCAGCTGTTCGGCCGCGGTCAGGCCTTCCTGGCTGACCACCCGGATGTTCTCGCGGACGATGTCTTTCAGGCCGGCGACCCGGACCATGTAGAATTCGTCGAGGTTGGCCGCCGAGATCGACAGGAAGCGCAGGCGCTCCAACAGCGGATGGCGCGGATTTTCGCTCTCTTCCAGCACGCGTTCGTTGAAGGCCAGCCAGGACAGTTCGCGGTTGATGTAGCGGTCGTGGCTGTTGAACAGCGTCTCGTCCAGTGCGGCGCTTGAGGGCACCGACGTCAGGGTTTCGGGTATGGCTTCGGCGATCGCGATGTCGGTCATGTCGGTTCCGCGGGGGACCTTGGAGTTTGTCGCTCAGCCCACGGCGCGCCGCAAGCTTTCAGTCGAACAGATCGGGCCCCGCGCCTTCATTTTCTAGAATCTGTCGCGCCAGCGCCCGCGAAATCGGCCTTTGCTCGGCGTCCGCCGCCTCGTCGAGCAGAACGACGATCTCCAGGGCGCGGGGGATCGAGCGTTCGATGCGGCGCAAAAGATAGGGGATCAGGTCGTCGGCCGGCTTTATGTTCCGTTCACGGAAGAATTTGTTGAGCGTGGCCGTGAGAATGGCGTCGTCCGGCGCGGGAAGCTCGGCCACCGGCAGGGCGTTCAGCCGCGAGCGCAGGTCGGGCAGGGCGGCCGCCCAGGCGCTCGGCGGGGTGCGGGCGGTGAGCAAAAGCCCGCCGCCGGGTGCGCCGGCCATATTGATCAGGTGGAACAGGGCTTCGTCGCCGGCGCCCCGGTCGGCGTCTTCGAACAGCACGGGGCGTCCGGCCAGGCGTTCGAGGTCGAGCGGCGATGGCGTGTCGCCGGCGCGGACGATCGCGGCGTGGGCGCAGGCCGCCCAGGTCAGGGCCAGGTGGCTCTTGCCCGAGCCGGCCGGCCCGACCAGGGTCAGGCAGCCGCCATGCCAGTTCGGCCACGCGTCCAGCGCGCGCACCGCATCGGCGTTCTGGGGCGAGACGATGAAGTCGGCGCGCCGAAAGGGTGTCGGCCGGCCGAGCTCTAGGCGAAACTGGCGGGCCAAGCGACGTATCCGAAATCGAAAATCACCGCCGAATCATAGCGAAAAGCGCAATTGCCGTCGATGGCGGCGCGTGCGACCGCCAGACGCCGAGCGCGGCCGCCGCCACGCCCGCCGCGTGGGCGCCTAGGCCGCCCCGATCATGATTCCGCGGTCGCGCCGCCTACCGGGCGCTGACGGGCAGCGGGCCGAGCGGCGCCACCTCGGTGCATATGGGCTGCGGCTTGCACGGCACCGGCGGGGCGTCGGGATCAACGGGCATCATGCCGCCGAATATGTTGTCCAGATAAACGGCGACCTGAGGCTGATAGCCCCGGTTCTGGTTGTCGTTGATCGATCCTTCGATCGCGATGTCTTGGCGAAAGCTCGTGGCGCTGGAGTTCTTGTAGGTCAGGGTCATGGTCTGGCTGTTGTCGCTGTTCGTGCCCTGCTTGACGGTGGAGGTGTTGCTCAAGCCCAGGGTCAGGCCGGAGATGGGCGCGCCGAGACCGATCTTGAGCCCGGCGCTTTGCGAGGTGGCGACGATGTCCTCCACCGTGGAGGCATAGGTCTGGGTGCTCTGATTGGTCACCGTCGTCTGCAAGCTGCTGATCTCCTTCAGGTCGAGCCCCAGGCCGTTCCCTGGGCCGGGCGGCGAACTCGGCGCGACGCCATAGGCCTGCTGTGCGGCGAACAGGGTGCCGCGGGCGGCGACATTGGCCGCCTGCCCCTTGGCGTAGAAGGGATCGAGAATCACCAGATTGCGGCAATCGCCCGCCGTCAGCACGTCCTGCGCCCCGGTCGCGGCGGTGAAGGGGATTCCGTTCGGAAAGGGGGCTATGCTCGAAGCGCAAGCGTCGAGGTCGCTGACGCGCTCGCCGATATCGTCTGGCGTCGTGCTGTTGCTGGCCGCGATCAGTTGCACCGTGGTCTTGCCGTAGAAATCCCACACCGCGAACTGCGGATGCACCAGGACGATGACGTCGTCGCCCCGGAACGGTTCGTTAGCTGGCGTCCCGTTCTTGCCCGGCACGTTGGCGGTTGACGCGATCACCTTGGCGGTGGCGGCGATTTGCACCTGGGTCTGGCTCTGCAGGTCGTGTTCCTGCGACTGGCCGGCCTTGACGGTCGTCTTGGTGTCCCAGCGCGTATCGTCGCTGCTGGAGAAGCCGAGGCTGAAAATCTTCGAGATATCGACGCTGGCGTCGGTCTGATTGACGTCCTCGGTCCACTGGTCGTTGCTGTTGCTGTTGTCGATCTGATTGGTGTCGCCGGCCGTGAGCGTCGTGGTGAAGGTCGTGGTCACGGTGTAGGAGCCGAAGCTGGCATTGCCGGGCGGCAGATAGACGATGGTCTGCGGCAACACCTTGAGCTGGAACATGAAGGCGGGCAGCACCACCACGGTGAACGGATTGGTGCGCACCTCGAAATTGCCGTTGCCGCAGTGCTGTGGCGGGCAGGCGGCGTTGTAGTCGTTGGGGCCTGTGTGGACCGCCGCATAGTAATAGACGAAGCCCTTGACGTGGAAGCGCATCGGGGTGTCGATCTGTTGCAGCTTTACTGGCGCCGGGGTTGGGACTTCGACGGCGCCGCTGTTCTGGATGACGTATTCGTCGACATTGACGCTGGCCACCTGATACCAGGCGCGCGGCAGGATTTTGGTGTGCGCCAGGTCGTCTTCGGTAGGACAGCCGGTGGTGTCCGTCGGCTGCAGCTCGGTTGCGCCCGGCCAGGCGGTCGCTTCCTGGGTGGTGAGACAGGCTTCGGTCCCCACGGCGCCTGTCACGCCAACGCTGGGCTCGTTGCTGCCTATTTGGTAAAAATTCATGTCGGGGATGATCGGGAATCGGAAGGTGATCGACGGGTTCTGCACCGTCAGCAGCGTGGTCGAGGCCACGTTCGGGTTGTTGGCGATCGCCGGGCCGCTGATGGTCTTGAGCTCGAAGGGCGCGATGACGTCCTGCGGGGTGGCCAGGCCGGACGGCTGGCCGATCGGACCTAGCACGCGGCCAATGCCGCCCGGCACCTTGGAGATGATCGGGCTGACCACGGGCGCCGGCGCCGCCGGCTGGGCGTGAACCGCGCCCACGGCGGCGATCGTCGGCAGCAAGGCTGATACGGCGACGAGCCGATGAATACGGACCAGATCGATCAAGACGGTTTCCTCTCCCGAGGATCGACGCCGTCGTTTTCCCTTGAGCGTCGTCCAGCGGCCCCCAACGCGGCCAGAACACCCTCGATTTCGCCACTGTTGCGGATACGGCCTCAATTGCAAAGCTGTATCTGCTCTGAAACGCCGGCAGCGGACCCGTCCCCGCTTCGCCCGAAAGCACTCTAGGCTTCATCCCTTCGGTTTAACCGCAAATTCGTCGGTGTCGGCAATTGTCCGAACTTCGGCGCTTTACCGGACTCAAAAGCCCGGCGCAGATGACCCAAGGACCACCGCGAGCGCGATGAAGCTTTCCGACACCCCCGATCTGACATCGAACCGGCGGCTGATCCTGCTCGGCGCAGCGATCACCATCGCCGTCTGCGTGGTGCTGGCCTTCACCGAAGGCCACATCAGCCGATCGCTCGGCGACACCGACGACGCCATGCGGCTGGTTCTGGTGCGCGATCTGCTGCACGGGCGGGGCTGGTACGATCAGCTGGTCACCCGCCTGCAGCCGCCGCGGGGCGTCTATATGCATTGGTCGCGGCTGCTCGACGGCGCGCTGGCCGCCTGCTTCTGGCTGACGGAGCAGGTGACATCGGCGGCCAATGCCGAGTGGGTGGTGCGTTTCGTCTGGCCGCTCCTGTGGATCGCGCCGGTGGTGATCGCCTGCCTGTCCATCGCGCGCAGCCTGGGCGGCAAGCTGGCGCTGTTCGCCTGCGCGCTGCTGATGGCGACCAACTCGACCCTTTTCGTGCAGTTTCGCCCCGGCCGCATCGACCACCACAACATCCAGATCACCATGGCCGTGCTCGCCGTCGCTTGCGCCATGGCCGGAACCCAGCGTGTGCGGTTCGCGGCGGTGGCCGGCGTGGCGACCGCGCTTGGCCTCGCCATCGGTATCGAGGCGCTGGCCTATCACGCCATTGCAGGGGCGAGCTTCGCCCTCTCCGCCGCGCTCGATCGCGACGAGGCCAAGCCGGCGCGGGCCTATGGCCTGGCGCTGGTGGCGGCGACGCTAGGCTTCTACGCCCTGCAGACCCCGCTCGAGCGCTGGCCGCTGCCATTCTGCGACGCCCTGGGCGCCAATCTGGTCGGGGCGATCCTGGTCGCCGGCCTTGGCCTGGCGGCCTTCGCGACCTGGGGCGCGCGGTTCGGGCTTGCGGCGAGGTTCGCCCAGCTGGCCGTCGTCGGCGCGCTCGCGGCGGGCATCTATATCGCCGCCAATCCCGCCTGCCTGAATGGGCCGTTCGCCGCGGTCGATCCGCGCCTCAGGCCGATATGGTTCGATCATATCAGTGAGCTTGAGTCCTGGCCCCGGCTCTTAAAGCAGCACCGCGACAACGCGCTGATCTCAATCTTCATGAGCCTGATGGGAGCCGCCGCGGCGGCGATTCTGCTGGTCGTTCGCTGGCGCAGATGGGACCGGCCGACCCTCCTGGCCGCGGCCCTGGTCGGCGTGGCCGCGGTGGCGGCGGCCCATGCCTGGCGGATGGAGGACTACGCCTTCTGGTTCGGCATCCCGACCCTGGCCGCGGCTATCGGCTGGCTGGCCGGTGTGGGTTGGCGCGGGGCCATGGTCCCGACGATGGCGGCGAGCCTCGTCCTGTCGCCGGTGCTGCTGGCGGTGGGTCTGGACGACGGGCTGAAGCTGATCCCGGCCAAGCCGGCCACCGTCGGGGCCAAGGTCGCCGCCAAGCCCGCGGCCAAATCCGACATAGCCGACCAGTGTTTCGAAGTGCGCGCCTATGGGCCGCTCGCCACCCTGCCGCCGGGGGTGGTGCTTGGCGAGATCGATCTCGGCCCCTTCATCCTCGCCCACACGTCGGATTCCGTGCTGGCCGCGCCCTATCATCGGATGTCCTGGGGCATATGGAAGGCCTATGAGGCGCTGGGCGGCCCGACGGCCTTGGCGCAAGATCGACTGAAGGCGCTGAACGTCGCCTATGTGGCGGACTGCCAGCTGAACCCCTTGCGGGTGAACCCGAACGGCTTCGAGGGCGACCTGCGGCGCGGCCATATCCCGGCCTGGATCGAGCGCCTGACAGCGCCGAACCAGATCATCCAGATCTATCGCGTAAAGTCTCCAGCCTGAGGTCGGCGCCCCTGGCTCTGTCCTGCTCGACCAGGCTGGGGCGCCGCCGCAGATCGGTGATCGGCTTGGTGAGGCCGGCCAGCGCCGCCAGCATCGCCTCGCGCCCGGCCTGTTTGGCGGGGTCGTAGGCCCTCCAGTCGCGGATTTCGATGGCCTCCACCTTGGGCGCGACCAGGACGTCGGTGGCCAGCCGGCTGGCGGCCAGGTCGCGGCCCCCGGTCACCGTGGCGGCGCGGAGCAAGAGCGAAACGATCGGCGGCCCCTTGCGCCAGTCGCCCGAGAGGAACCAGCGCCAGACCGAGGAGGGCCGCGCCACCTCGTCGGCGGTGATGTTGCGACCGCGGGTGACGTCGACCCCGACGATGGGGCCCAGATGCATGGAGCGCATGATGTCGGCCGGAAAGGTCTTCATCACCGCCCCGTCGACCAGCACGTTGTTGTCCTGGGTCACCGGCGGCAGGAGCCCCGGAATGGCGATCGAGGCGCGCAGGGCATGGCGCAGCGAGCCGCGCCGGTGCAGCTGATAGGCGCCCGAGGTCAGGTTGGAGGAGACGCAGAAGAAGGGCAGCCACAGGTCGGAGATCTGGGTGTCGCCAAAATGCTCGCGCAGCCGCGTGCGCACCTTTTCGCCCATGGTCATGGCGATCAGCGGAAAGGCGATGTCGTCGACCGGATTGGTGTCGACGAAGGCCTTCTTGATGCGCAGGTCGATCTCGTCGTCGTCCCAGCCCATGGCCACCGCCGCCGCAACGATCGAGCCCATCGAGGCGCCGCCCAGGAAGTCGATCGGCACGCCGGCCTCGCGCAGCGCCCGGATCGCGCCGACATGGGCATAGGCCCGCGCGCCGCCGCCGGAGAGCACCAGACCCACGGACAGGCCGGCTATGGTCCTGGCGATGCGCGCCAGGTCGGTGCGGCTGCGGTCGCGGACGTGGAACAGCCGGGCCGGCATCAAGGCATCGACCCAGGCCTCGGAGCCTTGTGGATGCGACAGGCCGACGGGCTGGATCAGGATCAGGTCGACCAGCAGTTCCTGCAGGGTGCGCGAGGCGAAGAGATCGGCCTGCTGCGGCGGCTCGGCGTCGCCGCGACCGAGGCGGAACAGCCGGTCGACCTGGCGACTGACCAGCGACTTCCACGCCGTCTGGCCATAGTCCGCGGCATAGAGGACGAAGTCGTGCGCCTGTTCGACATTGGAAAACCATTCCGTTGGCGCGCTCAGCGACTCCTCGCCGGCGGTGGCGACGGAATAGCCAAGGGCCTCGATCTCGCGCCCGACGCGCTCGACGAATTCGCGGGTGGCGACGTCTTCGCTGCAGCCGATGAAGCCAAACACGCTGGGGTCGCCGACCGTATTGCGCCCGATGGTCTGGCGCGAACGCTGCAGCATCAGCTTGGCCAGTTCGATCATCAAGGCCGGGTCGTGCTCGGCGGCCTCGAAGAAGTCGTCGCGGGGCAGGGAGAGGATCTCGCTGTCGCGGATGGCGACCACGCTGGCGGAGTGCGGCGTCCCGGCGATCAGCGCCATCTCGCCGGCCGGCTCGCCGGGGCGGATGACGCCCAGAAACTGCGGCTCCTGGCCCTCGTCGTGGCGGATGGCGGCCAGGCGGCCGGTGCGGACGAAGAAGAGGTCGTCAGCGGTCTCGCCGGCCTCGCACAACACCTGGCCGCCGGGCAGCGAGAACCAGCTCACCCGATCGGCCATCGCGTCGTCCGTAAACAACCGGGTCAGGGCGGTGTCGGCGACGGTGTGCGGAAGCAGGGTCACGGGACGCGACGCTAGCGCAACGCCTGAGTCGGCGCGAACGGCGGATCGCCGCGGCTGGCCAGGCTCCGTTTGGGGTGAAATAAGCGCGGCGAAATGCGCATCTTCCTCGAAACCGAACGCCTTCTGCTCCGCTACGCCGTCGAAGCCGACGCGGACGATCTGTACCGGCTGAACAGCGATCCCGAGGTCATGCGCTACCTCACCGCCAAACCGGCGACACGCGCCTCGATCGAGAGCGAGGTTCTGCCGAGGTTCCTGGTCGGGCCGGACGGGGCTGAGCCACGCACCTGGATCGCCGTCGAAAAGGCGTCCGGCGCGTTTCTCGGCGGCTTCGCGCTGGAAACGCCCGACGACGGCCCGTCCGACGAGGGCGAACTGGGCTATCGGCTGCGGCCGGCGGCCTGGGGCAGGGGCTATGCGTGCGAAGGCGCGCGCGCCGTAATCGCCAAGGGCTTCACCGCGTTCGGCCTGAACCGCATCTGGGGCCAGACCATGGCGGTCAACCTGGGCTCGCGCCGGGTGATGGAAAAGGCCGGTCTGACCTATGTGCGGACCTTCCATCTGGAGTGGGACGATCCCCTCGAAGGGACGGTGCATGGCGAGGTGGAATACGCCGTAACCCGGGCCGAATGGCTGGGGACCGATGACCGCGGCGCCTTGCCGGGGGGCGGGCCAGGGGGAATAAGAGCCTGACGCCCAGCCGCACGAGAGCGCGCCCTTGCCCGAACTGACCACCGCCATCGACCCGCTCTCGGACGCGTTCGCGCGCAACCTGGCGGTCAACCGCGCCCTGGTCGAAGGCTTGCGGGCGCGGACGGCGGAGGCGGCGCTTGGCGGGCCGGAGGCGTCGCGGACGCGCCACGCAGCGCGCGGCAAGCTTCTGCCGCGCCAGCGGGTCGAGCGGCTGCTGGACGCCGGCGCGCCCTTTCTCGAGATCGGCGCGCTGGCCGCGGGCGGCCTCTATGACGGCGAGGCGCCGGGCGCCGGCATCATCACCGGCATCGGCCGCGTCTCCGGCCGCGAGGTGATGATCGTCGCCAACGACGCCACGGTGAAGGGCGGCGCCTATTTCCCGCTGACCGTGAAGAAGCACCTGCGCGCCCAGGAGATCGCGGCGCAGAACCGGCTGCCGTGCATCTATCTGGTGGATTCCGGCGGGGCCAACCTGCCGCACCAGGCCGAGGTCTTCCCCGACCGCGACCATTTCGGCCGCATCTTCTACAACCAGGCGCGGATGAGCGCCGACGGCATCGCCCAGATCGCCTGCGTCATGGGCTCCTGCACCGCCGGCGGGGCCTATGTGCCGGCCATGGCCGACGAGAGCGTCATCGTGCGCGGGCAGGGGACCATCTTCCTGGGCGGCCCGCCGCTGGTGAAGGCCGCCACCGGCGAGGTGATCAGCGCCGAGGAGCTGGGCGGGGCCGATACCCATGGGCGCAAGTCCGGCGTTGTCGACCACGTCGCCGACAATGACGACCACGCGCTGGAGATCGTCCGCTCGATCGTGGCGCGGCTGAACTGGACCAAGCCGGCCGAACCCAACCTGGCCGAGGTCGAGGCGCCGAAGTTCGACGCGGCCGAACTCTACGGGATCATCCCCACCGATGTGCGCGCGCCCTACGACGTGCACGAGGTGATCGCCCGCATCGTCGACGGCTCGCGCTTCGACGAGTTCAAGGCGCTTTATGGAACCACCCTGGTCTGCGGCTTCGCCCATATCTGGGGCTATCCGGTGGCCATCCTGGCCAACAATGGCGTGCTGTTCTCTGAGAGCGCGCTGAAAGCGACGCATTTCATCGAGCTGGCCTGCCAGCGCTCGATTCCGCTGATCTTCCTGCAGAACATTTCCGGCTTCATGGTCGGCGGCAAGTATGAGGCCGGCGGTATCGCCAAGGACGGGGCCAAGATGGTCATGGCCGTGGCCTCGGCCGAGGTGCCCAAGTTCACCGTCCTGATCGGCGGCTCCTTCGGGGCCGGCAACTACGGCATGGCCGGCCGCGCCTATGGCCCGCGCTTCCTGTTCGCCTGGCCCAACAGCCGCATCAGCGTCATGGGCGGCGAGCAGGCCGCCAGCGTGCTCGCCACCGTCCGTCGCGAAGGCATGGAGGCTCGGGGCGAAACCTGGCCGGCCGAGGACGAAGAGGCGTTCAAGACCCCGATCCGCGACCGTTACGAAACCGAGGGCGATCCCTATTACGCCACCGCGCGTTTATGGGACGATGGCGTCATCGATCCCGCCCAGACCCGCGATGTGCTCGGCTTGAGCATTTCGGCGGCCCTGAACGCCCCCATTCCCCCGACACGCTTCGGCGTGTTTCGGATGTGACGAGAGGACTTTTGATGACCAACCCGATTTCCGACCCGCTGGTCGAGGTCCGCGATACCGACGTCACCAACGATCTCGTCGAGTTCGAAGGCACGCCGGAGGGCGCGGTCACGGTCTGGATCAATCGCGCGGCAAAGAAGAACGCCTTCGATTCCACCACCATCGCCGCCCTGCACCAAGCCTTCGAGACCCTGCACGGCCAGGACGGAATCCGCATCGTCTTCGTGCGTGGCCGGGGCGGCAACTTCTCCGCCGGCGCCGATCTCGACTGGATGCGCGAGGCCGCCGACCTGACCGAGGACGACAACCACGAAGACGCCCTGGCCATGGCCCGGATGCTGAAGCAGCTCTACGATCTGCGGCCGCTGACCGTGGCCTTGGTCGAGGGCGGCGCCTTTGGCGGCGGCGCGGGCCTGGCGGCGGCCTGCGACATGGCCATCGCGGTCAAGAACGCCCAGTTCGCCTTTTCCGAGGTCAGGCTGGGACTCATCCCGGCGACCGTCAGCCCCTATGTTGTGCGCGCCGTCGGTCCCAGGCGGGCGCGCAGCCTGTTCGCCACCGCCCGGCCGTTCGACGCGGCCTATGCGGAAAAGATCGGTCTGATCGATGAGGTGGTCGCCGATGCAGCGGGCCTGGAGGCGGCCCAGGCCAAGCTTTCCGCCGAGATCATGGCCTGCGCGCCCGGCGCGGTGGCCGCCTCGAAGGAGCTGGTCGAATTCGTCGCCGAGCACGGGCTCGACAACCACGTCATGGACGAGACCGCCCGGCGCATCGCCCGCGCCCGGGTCAGCGACGAGGGCCGGGAGGGCATCGCGGCCTTCCTGGAAAAGCGCAAGGCCTCGTGGACGTCGCTGGCCTGACCGCCGCCCGAGCCCAGACGTGATCGCCTCACTCCTCATCGCCAACCGCAGCGAAATCGCCCGCCGGATCATCCAGACCGCGCGGCGGATGCGGATCCGCACCACGGCGGTCTATTCCGAGGCCGACGCCGACGCGCTCTATGTGCGCGACGCCGACCAGGCCGTGGCCATCGGGCCGGCGCCGGCGGCCGAGAGCTATCTGGCCGGCGACCGGATCATCGCGGCGGCCAGGGCGGCCGGCGCGGACGCCATCCATCCGGGCTATGGCTTCCTGGCCGAGAGCGCCGATTTCGCCGAGGCGGTGATCGACGCCGGCCTGGTCTGGGTCGGGCCGCCGCCGGCCGCCATCCGTTCCATGGGGCTGAAGGACGCCGCCAAGCGACTGATGACCCGGGCCGGCGTGCCGGTGACGCCCGGCTATCAGAGCGACAACCAGGATGAGGCGGTGCTGGCGCGCGGCGCCGAGGTGGTCGGCTGGCCGGTGATGATCAAGGCGGTCGCCGGCGGCGGCGGCAAGGGCATGCGGCGTGTCGATGCGCCGGAGGATTTCGCCGCCGCCCTGGCCTCGGCCAGGCGCGAAGCCCTGGCGGCCTTCGGCGATGATCGCGTGCTGCTCGAAAAGGCTATCGAGACGCCGCGCCACATCGAGGTGCAGATCTTTGCCGACAGCCATGGCGAGATCGTCCACCTGTTCGAGCGCGACTGCTCGCTGCAGCGCCGCCACCAGAAGGTGATCGAGGAGGCGCCCGCGCCCGGGATGGACGCCACCGTCCGCGCCGCCATCTGCGACGCCGCCATCAAGGCCGCCCGGGTGGTCGCCTATGAGGGCGCCGGCACGGTCGAGTTCATCGCCGACGCCTCGGAGGGCCTGCGCACCGACCGCATCTGGTTCATGGAGATGAACACCCGCCTGCAGGTCGAGCATCCGGTCACCGAGGCGATCACCGGCCTGGACCTGGTCGAATGGCAGCTGCGCGTCGCCTCGGGCGAGCCCTTGCCGCTCACCCAGGAGAAGATCGTCATGAGCGGTCATGCCGTGGAGGCCCGGCTCTATGCCGAGGATCCGAGCACGGGTTTCCTGCCGTCGGTCGGCCCGTTGACCTATTTCCACCTGCCGTGGACCGTGCGCCGCGACAACGCCGTCGATCACGGCGACGTGGTCACCGCCTACTACGATCCGATGATCGCCAAGCTGATCGCCCACGGCGCCACCCGCCAGGCGGCGATCGACAATCTGACCGCGGCCTGCGCCGACGTCCAGGCCTGGCCGGTGAAGACCAATGCCGGCTTCCTCACCCGCCTGCTCAAGGACGCGGACTTCCGCAACGGGGCCGTCGATACCGGTCTGATCGCGCGGCGGGGCGAGATCCTGACCGCCAAGCCGGCGCCCTCGGCCGATGTGCTGGCCGCCGCCGCCTGGATGCGGCTGAAAATCGCCGCGCCGCTGGCGGAACGCGTCTCGCCCTGGGTGCAGGCCAGCGGCTTTCGCCTGAATGCGCCGCCCCATGTCGAGGTGCGTCTGCAATATGGCGGCGAGACCTATCCCATCCCCGGCGATCCGCCCGCCGGCGACGTGCTGGGCGCGGTCTATCTGGACAGCCATGTGATCGTGTTCGAGGCCGGCGAGACCTATGAGTTCAGCGACCCGAGCGCGGTGGTGGGCGCGGTGGTCCCCGGCGGCGACGGCGTGGTCCGCTCGCCCATGCCGGGCAAGATCGCCGCCGTCCATGTCGCGGTCGGCGACAGCGTCGCGCGCGGCCAGGCCCTGGTCACGCTGGAGGCGATGAAGATGGAGCACGCCCTGACCGCGCCCTTCGACGGCGTGGTCGCCGAGGTGGCCGCGACCCTGGGCGACCAGGTCAGCGAGGGAGTGGCGCTGGCGCGTGTGGAGGCCCGGCCATAGCGCCGCTCAACCTGATCAAGCTCTGCGTCGGCGCCGATACGCCGGAGGACCTGCGCGTCTGGCGGGCGCGGCGGGCGAAAGAGGGCAGGGCGCCCATCGTCTATACCCGCCAGACCCCGAAGCGGGCCGAGGAGATCCTCGATGGCGGCTCGCTCTACTGGGTGTTCAAGGGCCAGATCCTGGTGCGGCAACAGGTGATCGCCATCGAGACCCTGGCCGACGGCGCCCGCAAGCGCTGCGAGATCAGCCTGGCCGACGCGCTTATCCCCACCGCGCCCCAACCCCGCCGCGCCTTCCAGGGCTGGCGCTATTTCGAAGCCAAGGACGCCCCGCCCGACCTGCCCGCCGGCGAGGGCGCGGCCTTGCCCCAGGAGTTGGCGCGCCAGCTCAGGGAGATCGGGGCGTGGTAGGCGGGCGTTCGTTGAGGGCGCGATGATCACCGCGATGATCTTCGACTGGGCGCGGCGCGCGCCGGAGCGGACGGCGGTGGTCTTCGACGGCCGACCGTTGTCCTATCGCGCCTTCGCCGATCGGATCGCCGTCGCCCGAGGTTATTTCGCGCGGCGAGGCTGCGTCGGCGAGGGCGTCGCGGTGGTGGCCGTTGTCAACCTGCTCGACTTCTGGATTTTGAGCCTCGCCTTGCGCAGCCTGGGCGTCACCACCTTCGCGCTCGATCCAAGCCAGGGCCAGGACTTGCCCGGCCTGGCCGATGTCCGCCTGGTCGTCACCGATCCGGTCGGAAACTGGCCGGACCTCGAACGCGCCAGCGCGGCGCGGGGCTGGGACTTCCTGCGCGTGTCGCTGGCCGGGGAGGCCGCCTCGGACCTGGACGCGGAAAACCTTCCGCCAGGCGGCCACATCCTGCATACCTCGGGCACTACCGGCGCCTACAAGTTCGTGCTGATGAACGCCGAGATCGACGCGGTATCGGCGAGCTGCACCCAGGCGGCCCTCGGCCTCGATCGGCAGAGTCTGGTCGATGTGTTCAACTTCGGCGGTTGGACCGGCGTGGGCTACCGGTTTCCAGCGGCGACCTGGGCGGTGGGCGGCTGCGTCATCCTTCGCCAGTCCGGCCACTTCCACCAGTCGCTGCTCGAACCGGGCGTCAGCCACGCCGTCCTCATCCCCAACCTGCTCGACCTCGTCCTCGCCGCGCCCGCCGACGCCTTCCCGTGCAACGACGCGCTGCTGTTGGCGGTCGGCGGCGGCCCGATGACCCGCGCCCATATCGACCAGGCCAAGGCGCGCATCACCCCGCGCCTGTATAACTGTCTCGGCGCCACCGAGACCGGCATCTTCGCCTTCACCGCCCTTGATAGCCCTGAAGACTACCGATGGCAGACGATCGCGCCCGGCCGCGTCATCGAGATCGTCGATGATCACAACCGGCCGGTCCCAACGGGGGAAATCGGCCGCGTCCGTGTTGGCGCCGCCGGATGGCCGGACGCCTATATGCACGATGAGGCCGCGACCCGGGCGGCGTTCGCGCACGGGTGCTTCTATCCCGGCGATCTTGGCGTCATCCGGGCCGATGGGCGCCTAGCCCTGCAGGGCCGGGTCACCGACGTCATCAATGTGAATGGCCACAAACTGTCACCGGCGCCCGTCGAGGCGCGGCTGCGCGAGGCGCTTGGGGTATCGGAGGTCTGTCTCGTCACCGTGCAGGACGACGGCGGCGAGGAACAGGCGCATTTGATGATCGAGTCCGAAACGCCGATCTCTCCAGCCAGGCTGAACCCAGCGGTTCGTCGCGAGCTTGCGGATTTCGCCAGCGTTCGCGTGCATTTCGTTGCGTCCCTGCCCCGCAACGCCATGGGCAAGGTGCTGCGCGAAGGCGTGGTCGCCCAGGCGCTGCAACGGGGGACACGCACGACTTAAGCGATGAGCAGCAAAAAGTCGTACATGTCCCCAATTCAGCATCACCCGTTCGGCGGCAGCATCTTTTCCAGGGCGTTCGCCAGGGTTCCACGCCACAGCGCCGTGTCGTGGCCGCCGCAGGGCTCGCTGAACGTCAGATCGTAGCCCTTCGCTTCCAGAACGGCCTTCATTCGCCGGTTGGACTCGATCATCAAGGCGGGGTGCTCCAGGAGCCCGATCTCCATCCAGAAGCGCACGGGAAGGCGTGGAGACTGGCTGTATTGCTCGATGAGCCATCCAGGGGTGTAGCCGCCGGCGCTGCGCGGGACGTCCATCCTGAATCCCGGGCCCCACCACAGCGACGCCGCCTGGCTGATGACGTTGCCGAAGACGTGCGGCAGTCGATAGCCGAGCCACATCGAGGCCAGGCCGCCATAGCTGGCGCCGGTGACGAAATGCTCCGCCGGATCGTCGGAGACGCGATACTGGCGCCTCACCCACGGCAACAGCTCGTCCTCGATGAACCGGGCGAAGGTCTCGTTGCAGGGCAACTCCGTGTTGCGGGACTCCGGCGTCGGATTGTCGATGAACACCGCGACCACCGGACGGATGCGCCCGTCGGCCAACAGGTTGTCGAGGATGCGTTGGGTCGGGATCCGGCTGAGCGCCTGCCCACCGTCGAAGGCAACGAGCAGCGGATAGGTCTGATCGCCGTCCTTGTAGCCGGGCGGCGTGTACACCCAGACCCTGCGCTGGTTCTCCATCAGCGCGCTGGCGAAGTCGTGGCGGTCGATCCAGCCGCGCGCAATGCCCGGCCGCTTGTGGACGATCGACTCGTCCGGCGCATCGCTCAGCGAAACGAATGAGGTGATGTCGTCGGGCAGGCCTTCGCCGGCGCGACTGACGAAATGCTCGCGGTGATGAGGATCCGATGCGGGCGTGAAGCCGTCCCAGAAGGCCCTGATCTCCTTGAGCTCGGCCTCGGTGGCTTCGTCGAAGGAGATGGGCGGCGCATCCGGCGCGAAGCTGTAACTTGTGCGCAGGTCGTTTCGGCAGCTGTAGCTGGCGTAAGCGACGTTCGTGCCCGGTATCTGGTCCATCACGTTGTCGCGGTTTTCGCCAAAGCCGGCGCCCACCACGACGTGCCGCGCGTCAGGCGGCATGGGAAAGACGTAGGTGACGATGCTGTAGCCCGCCTGCGCCGGGTTCGGCTCGATCAGGGGCGCCCGCTCCCGCGCGACCCGCGCCCAGAAGTCGGTCTCGCCACCCGGGTCAGCCCGAACGGACGCCAGAAGGGGGTGAAGGTGATCACGCAGACGCTCAGTGACTGACATTGGAGACCTCCCGACTGGGTCAAATCCGACAGACACGCGGTAGCAAGCCAACGGGCGGACTTGACCCCCCTGGCAGACCCCGACCCATTCGACCCCATGTTGGAAAAGAGGGTGACGCGCGACGCCTCAGAACAGCTTTTGCGCCTCTCGCGACAAGGTGAAGCCGTGGCCGCTGGCGTTCGAGCAGGTCACGCCACTGGTCGCGGATCTGCAGGTGAAGGCGTTCACCCGCCAGACCGTCCCATAGGCCAGGGGCGGCAGGTCGGGGTTCGCGACGGTGTCGCCATGACAGAGGGGAATGGCCGCGCCGGTCGGGTTGATCACGAACGCGTCGCCGTAGCTGAGCGGACAACCCCTGGGCCTTGGCAGCCCTTTGTCGGTCATCTGATTGATGTCGCAGCGCATATCCACGGCGTTGCTGTCGGACCCCTGTTCGAGGACGCAGAAGATGTTGTTGGACGGCATCTTGAAGCCCTGCTGGTCCTGCGCGCGCGCATATCCCGGCGCAAGCGCGACGACCGACGCAGCAGCGGCGATCAGCATCGTCACTCTGAAACCCGTAACCATCCGCCGATCCCCCAATCCACCCATTCGCCTGAAGCCTAGAGCCGCAGCGAGACCAGGGCAACGCCAGCGGAAATTGGGGACACGCACGACTTAAGCCGTGAGAAGCAAAACGCGTACGTGTCCCCAATTCCACTTATCGACAGCCGGTTCAGCCCCTGACGGGCCAGAATGGGATCAACATGGGCGTGCGTCGGCGGTAGTCCGCATAAGCGTCCGCCCCGAGTTCCTGGCTGAGGAACCGCTCCTCCAACCGCGCCTTCAGCCAAAACCCGAAGGTCATGAGCAGCGCGCCGAGCAGATTGGCGGCCTGGCCGATCTGGATGGCTTGGGCGAAGGCGGCGAGGATGAGGCCCGTATAGATGGGGTGACGCACGAGGCGGTAGGGACCGCTTTGGATCACTGTGTGATCGTCCTTGCGGCTCACCGAACCGGACCAGAGCGAACCCAGCGAAATGCGCGCCCACCAGGTGAAGAGGAGCCCCGCCGCACATCCGCCGGCCAGGGCCCAGCTCGCGACGTCGGGCAGACGCCACAGAGGGGTGAAGTGGGTTCCAATAGAGCCAAACGCGAGCAAGAGAATCCCGGCGACTGTCGGCAGCCAGTGGACAAGCTGATCAATGGCCGGGGGCCGGTTGGCGGTGGGCCGCGACCAGACCACGGTGACGATCCATGAGACCAACCAAACGTCCCACATGAGCGTGATGGCTTCCGGCGGACTCACGGCAAGCCTTTGGGTCACGGCGGAAAGGTTGCCAACGGCGTTCGCCGCCATGAGCAGGCCGAGCAAGGCCAGCGCACCACGTCCAAGCCATCCGAGTATTGTCATCGTTTCCCCTCCAGCCAGGGGCTGGACGCGCGAGGCGTTGAGCGCCGTCACCTTCGGAGTTTGAGGCTATCGCCGCCACTCGGTATCCGACACTGAATTCGTCGTAACGACCCGGAGGTCCACGACGACCTTTCCCTTGCTCGGAGCTCGCCTGCGTCGATAGGGTTCGGCGATGTCCCATTTGCACAGCGCCTTCGACGGCCTCCTATCGGGCGGCTTCTGGGCGGCGCTCTTTCAGATCGTGCTAATCGACCTGACGCTGGCCAGCGACAACGCCGTCGCCGTCGGCATGGCCGCCACCGGCCTGCCCAGGAAGCAGCGGCATCTGGCCATCGTGCTCGGCCTCAGCGGCGCGGTGGTGCTGCTCTGCGTCATGGCCGTCTTCGCCATCAAGCTGCTCAAGGCTGGCGGCGGCGGTCTGGTGCTGGGCGGCGGCGTGCTGCTGCTGCTGGTCGGCATTCAGATGTGGCGCGACCTGCGCGCCCAGAACCACAAGCACCACGCCGCATCGGACAAGCCGCCCGAGCACAAGACGCTGCTGCGGGCGCTGACCCTGATCTTCGTCGCCGACATGTCGACATCGCTGGACAACGTGCTGGCCGTGGCGGGCGTGGCGCGCAACCAGCCCGAATGGCTGCTGTTCGCGGGCCTGGCGTTGTCGGTCGCCCTGACCGGCTTCGCCGCCGTCGGCGTCGCCAAGCTGCTGCATCGGTGGCCTTGGATCGGCTACATCGGCCTGGTCGTGGTGCTCTATGTCGCGGCCAAGATGGTCTGGGACGGTGCCGAGGCGCTGAAGTGGATCCGAATCTAGAGCCGTCGCCGACCAGCCGCCTCGCAGGGGCTCGCGAGTGCGTTTGACATTTCGATGCTCGTCTAATTAGATACCCATCGAATGAGGTTAACCATGGACACGCCCGCCCAATCCAAACTGCTGCAGTTCTTCAAGGCGCTGGCGCATGAGAGCCGGCTGAAGCTGCTCGGCCTGGTCGCCCAGCGCGAGCACAGCGTGCAGGAGCTGGCGGCGCTGGTTGGCCTGAAGGAGCCAACCGTCTCGCATCACCTGACCATGCTGAAAAAGCTCGGCCTGGTCAGCCAGCGGCAGGACGCCAACACCCATTGGTATGCGCTCGAGCCGGAAGCCATCGCCAACCTCGCCAAGCAGGTGCTGAGCCGCGAACAGATCGCCGGACTGGCCAGCGAGGCGGACCCGGCGGACTGGCAGGCCAAGGTGCTGGAAACCTTCATCGCCGCGGACGGGGCGCTGAAAAGCATCCCAGCCAGCCGCAAGAAGCGCTGGGCGGTGCTGGCCTGGCTGGTGCGGCAGTTCGAGGACGGCCGCCGCTATACCGAGGCCGAGATCAACACCCGCCTGCTCGAACGTCATTGGGACTCAGCCACGCTCAGGCGCGAGTTCATCGGCTACAAGATGATGGCGCGGGAGGCCGGCGTCTATTGGCGCCTGCCCGAGGCGGACTGGGTCAGCGAGGCGGCGACGCCCGCCGGGTGATGACGGTCGCCGACCCATATCAGCCCTGGCTCGACAGCTGGCGCCTGCGTCCCGACGGTCCGGGTTTCACCACCGAGTTCGGAAGCCTGCTGATGCCAGTGATCGCCGGCGGACGGCGGGCCATGTTGAAGATCGCCGGCGGCGAAGAGGAACGGCGTGGCGGCGCCCTGATGGTCTGGTGGGCCGGCGAGGGCGCGGCGCGGGTGCTGGCCCACGGTGGCGACGCCATCCTGCTCGAGCGCGCCGTAGGCAATGAGAGCCTCACGGCGATGGCGCTGCACGGCCAGGACGACGCCGCGGCGGCCATTCTCTGCCAGGTTGCCGCCGGGCTGCACGGCCCGCGCGACCGGCCGCCGCCGGACAGCCTCGTCCCGCTACCGATCTGGTTTCGCCAGCTGGAGCCGGCGGCCCAGGCGCGGGGCGGCATCTTCGTAGAGTCGGCCGCCGCGGCCCGCGAGTTGCTCGGGGCGCCGCGCGATGTCGCGGTGCTGCACGGCGACCTGCACCATGGCAATGTGCTGGATGCCGGCGAGCGCGGCTGGATCGCCATCGATCCCAAGGGGCTGATCGGCGAGCGCGGCTTCGACTTCGCCAACATCTTCCACAACCCAACCAAGGAGATCGCGCTGACGCCTGGCCGCCTGCCTCGGCTGATCGGCATCGTCGCCCAGCTGGCCGGGCTGGAGCCGGTGCGCCTGATCAAATGGATCCTGGCCTATTCGGGCCTGAGCGCCGCCTGGAGCCTGGACTCCGGAGAGGATGCGCACGCCCGGGGCGCCATGGAAGTCGCCGAGCTGGCGGCTGAGGAACTGAGGCTCATTTCGGGTTGAAACAGTCCGGAAAGTGTTCGGGCTTGATCAGCTTTTCGCCCGCCAGCTCACCGACGCGGTAGAGTTCGGGCACCATCTTGTCGTCGTCCATCTTCACCAGGTCGGCGATCTGCTCGGCGGAGAATTTTTCGTCCAGATGGGTCTCCAGCCAGCCGGGTTCCAGCGGCGAGTCGTAGCGGACGAAGGTCCAGAGGGGCAGGCAGCCGGGCAGGGAGTGCTCCAGCCCGCCGATCTCGCCATTGATGCGCCAGGGCTGAGGCGAGGTTCCCAGCCATTGCAGGATGGAGGTGCCGAGCTGGCTGCTGTCATAGGCCAGCGAGGTCAGGGCGTGGATGGCCTTCCATACCGAAAGCAGCAGCGGCTTGCTTCGCCATTCGGGCTTCATCGGGCGCGGCTGGCCGGTGCCGACCGAGACGATCATCAGCTTGGTGGCGCCCGGCTCCCACTTCAGCCCATAGGCTGGAACGAGCGCGGTCATGGCCAGCTGCAGGGCGGGGTTGCCGTGCGGGGTCATGGCGCCGTCGAAGAAGATGCCCTGCTCGCCCTTGGTCACTTCCATGTGGACCATGTCGAAATAGAAGGGCGCCGCGGCGCTGGCCTGGACAATCGTCGAGATGCGATAGTCCTTGTTGGGCGTCACGTCCGGCAAGGCCGGATCGCCGTTCCAGTATTTGGAGCCGGGGCAGTTGGTCAGGATCCAGCTCGAACCGGTGTCCACCCGCTTGGCGATCGCGGCGAAGCCGGTGCGCCAGTGTGCGTTTTCCAGGGTGGCGTCGCCGAGCTCTTGCTCGATCACGCCGGCCAGCCGGCTGGGGTCGAACCGCGACTGGATCAGCGGGATGCGAAAACCGCGTTGCTTGAAGACGATCGGCCCGAGCCGGCGGTAGAGCGCGCGCAGATAGTCGGTGTCCTGACCAAGCGCCAGGCCGGCGGCGATGATGGCGCCGGTCGAGGTGCCGCCGATCAGGTCGAAATAGTCGGACAGAACCAGGTCCGGCCGGCCGAGCTTCTCGCGCAGCGTCTTCTCGAGCTTGGCCAATATGCCGACGGCCAGCGCCCCGCGCATGCCGCCGCCATCGATGGCGAGGATGCGTCTGGGACCGGGCGGTTTGTCGTAAACGGACACGAGGGGCAAACTAGCGCCGCTGTCGCGCCACGCAATGACCTGCTGCGCCGCGCCGCGTTGCCGCCGCGCGCGCTCATCCGATAAGGTCGCCTTCGGAGCGTACGCCGCTCGATCCGTCAGCCACAGCCGAGTGAGCCGTCGTGGAAGCCGTCGAGAAGATTTTCGAATTCGCCCGCCAGACGCCGGATGCCTGGGCGATGGTGCATGACCTGCAGCCGGTCACCTACCGCGCCTTTCACCGCATGATCACCGCCATGCGCCGCAAGCTCGCGACCTACGGCCTGCGCCCGGGGGGTGTGGTGGTGGTCTGGATCTACTCCGCCAAGGTCAGCTGGGTGGTGAACCTGGCGCTGCGCACGCTGGGCCTGACCACCGTGTCGATCCGCGGACCGGGCGAATTCGCCGGTTTCAACGGCCTGGACATCGTTGCGGTGGTGACCTCGGCGGACGAGGGCTATCCGGCGCTGGATCCCGCCCTTGCGCCCGGCGCCGCCCGGATCGTCATCCAGCAGACGGATTGGGCCATCGAGGACGATGGCGCCGCCCTGGAGCCGCCGCCGCAGACGCCGGTGGGCGATCACATCCTGCTCACCTCCGGGACCACAGGCAACTACAAGATGATGGTCATCGACGCCGAAGGGCAGGCGGCCGACATCAAGCGCGGGATAGAGGCGTTTCGCCGTGGCGCGGACGACATCGAGCGGGACTTGCCCGCTGCGATCAACATCCTCAACCTCGGCCTCTGGACCGCGGCGGGTTATGGCGTTCCGGTCGCGATCTGGTCGCTCGGCGCAACCGTGATCATCCACCAGGGCTCTGACGAACACCTGTCCTTCGCGACCTGGGGCATCACCCACGCCATGGTCACGCCTGCCCTCCTGGCGCAGATGCTGCCCGCCATGCCCGTCTCGTTTCCGCGCAACGATAATCTGCTGCTGATGGTGACTGGCGGGCAGCTGTCGCGTGGCCTAGCCAACCGGATACGCGCGCAACTGACCAACCGCATCATCTCTCTTCTCGGCGCGACGGAGAGCGGCGGCTGGGCGATCACGCCGATCGAGAGCGACGAAGACCTGCACTGGCACCGCCTGGATCTGCGCCGGACGGTCGAGGTGGTCGACGAGAACGACCAGCCCTTGCCGCCGGGCCAGCTCGGCCAGGTCAGGGTGCTGCTCGAGAACGGCTTTAACGGCTATCTCAACGATCCCGACGCCACCGCCGCCTTCGTCAAGGATCGCTATTTCTATCCGGGCGATCTGGGCATCCTGGACGGCAAGGGGCGTATCGCCCTGTACGGGCGGGTCACCGACGTGCTCAGCATCATGGGCGACAAGATCCCGGCCGCACCCTACGAGCACGCGCTGCAGGAGGCGCTTGGCCTGGAAGGGGTCTGTATGCTGTCCGAACAGGGCGACGACCAGGAAGAACAGCTGCATGTGGTGCTCGAGACGGCTGAGCCGATCGATGAGGCCACGCTGCGCCAGGCGGCCTTCGCCCATTTGAGTCGTTTTCCTTCCGCGCGCTTCCACTTCCTCGTGCCGTTCCCGCGCAACGACATGGGCAAGATCGAGCGCTTCAAGCTCAAGCGGCGCCTGATCGAGCAGCAGCACGCCCAGGCGCTAGGCTGAGTTCGCCGCCTCGCGCTCGGACAGCGCGCCCATCTCGACGCGGATGCGGTGGCGTAGGAGCAGCGCGTTCAGGAGGGTCCAGGTCAGGGCGACCGGCCAGTTGCCGAAGGCCATGGGCAGGACGGCGATCTCTGCGACCACGACGCAATAGTTGGGGTGGCGGACGAAACGGAACGGCCCTCCGCGCACGATCGGCGCCTCGTCCAGGGTGATGATGCGGGTCGTCCAATAGGGGCCCAGGGTCGCCACCACCCAGACCCTGAGCAGCTGCAACACGACGAAGACCCCGATCAGTGGCCAATAAGGTTGCCTGTCGATGGGTGTGGTGAGGGCGATGGCGACCAGCCAGGAGCTGTGCAGCAGCACGAACAGCGGATAGTGGGCGCGACCAACCTCGCGCGCGCCGCGGGCGAGCAGGCGGCGCGTATTGGAGGCCGCAAGCGCGAGCTCCACCAGCCGCTGAGCCGCGACCAGGCTCAAAATCCAGACCAGCGGACTGTGCAGCAGGGTGGAGATCAACGGCCGGCCGCCAGGCCGTCGGCCGGCGCGCCCATCCAGACATCGACTCTGGGATCCATGACCTTGCGCCAGAGGGGCGGGGCCAGGAAGAGGAAGGGGATGCTATATCTCGGCGTCCTCATGGGAGTCCGGTTGTCCGCAACGCCACCCAGCCGATACGCCAGCGGCTGGATATTGGCACGAATGCGGCCGCGGGGCCTAGCAGGCTCGCCGGAATGCGGACTGTTTGAACTTCCGCTAAGGGTGGCGATCGGCCGCATTCGCTTGCTCGCCGAATTGTCCGCAATGCGCTCCCGAGCGGACCTCCCCGCTGGGGCGAGCGGATGGGCGCCGACGTCGAGTGCCTCGCGACGAACGCTTCAGGAATTGTTCGGAAAGCACGCTGTGGCGCTGAGAGGCATTCCGCTCGCCGGCAGGCTCAGTCCCGACGCCACGGTCTGGAACGTGTACGCGACCGTCACCTGGGAAAAGCCCGCGACCCCGCCGCAGGTGGCGCTGGGATTCAGCGTCACCCCTGAGTCCGGGATGGTGAGCCCCCAACCCAGGGCGACACGCTCGACGTAGCTGGTGGTCGCCGAGGCGCTGTAGACGCCGCCCGCCGCGCAGTTGCTGTTCAACACGCCCATGCAGCGGGCGGTGGCGATGGCGGTCTCTTGCAAGGCTTCGCGCGTCCACATCACGCGACCGAACTCGATGACGCCGAACACGAGCAACAGCAGCGAGATGGCGACCAGGCAGAACTCAATGGCGGTTGCGCCGCGCCGGTCGCGTGCGGCCCCGAGCAGTCGCAGGCGGATCATTGGGTCTCGACCGCGGCGCTGGCGCTGATGGTGTGATTGGCGACCAGGCCGTAGCTGGCGAACACCGGATTATAGGTTCGGGTCACGGTGATGGTCACGAACTTGCCGGCGATACCACCGCTGGGGCAGACCGCGCCGCAGACGGCGGCGCCTCCCCAAGCGAAGCTCTGCCCTGCGCCGGTGGGGCAATAGCAGGCGTCGGCGTTCCCAGGCGTTCCGCCAGGGCTGGCGCTGCCGCCGCTGACGGTGACGCTGGGGCCGTTGTTCACCACCACGACCCCGTTCGCATAGACCGCTCCTTCGCTGGTCTCGACGACGTTGGCGATGTTCGCCGCCAGCGCCGCGCCGTTCGCGGAGCTGACATTCGCCGCGTTGACCTGGGCGTAGTTGGCGCCGGCGGCGACCGCGGTGTCCAGCCTGAGATTGGTGTAGAGCGCGCCACCGAAATCGACCGCGCCGGCGAGAAGAAGGCAGAGGATCGGCGCAATCAGTGCGAATTCCACCGCGGCCGCGCCGCGCGCGTCGCGCCGCGATCGTTGTGGTAAGGCACGGGCGGCCACGCCGGTCATTGGACCAGCACCACAGCGCTCAAAGATCCAGCGTCGCTGAAGCAGCTCGACGCCAGCAGCGCGCCCCCAGTCAAGGTGACCTGCGATCCGATCAATTCCAGGCACTGGCCCGGCCCGTTGCCGACGCTCGCCCCCCCGCCCAGGGTGATCCCCCCAGCGGGAAAATAGAGCGTGCCGGAGAGACTGGTGCCGCTCGCACCTTCGGCGAAACTGGCTCCGGCGTGACTTCCGGTCGTGGGTCCAACGACCACGAGACCGGCCGTCGCGCCACTCGAAGGCGCCGTCAGGGTCACGCTGTTGAAGCCGGCCGCGATACAGAACGACAGTCCCGAACATGTCCCGCCGGGGATCAGCTGCGCCCCCGAAGCGACGAGAGTCACGCCCGTTCCGCTCAACCCGAGGTCGGTCCCGCCGCAGGTGACGTCACCGCCCCCGTTCGCGCCCAAGCCGATGTAGCCGTTGACTGTATAGACGCCGGGCCCAAGCAACGTCCCACCAGCCGTGGCGAAGTTGCCGTTGATGTCGTGCTGCGCCGCTGCCGATAGGGTTAGGCAGCTGCCGCCGCCGCTCACGACGTCGAGGGCGCCGGCCATTTCGAAGAGATCGCCCGGCCCCGTGGCGTCGGCGAAGGTGGTCGTGGCCCCGCCGGCGGCGACGAAGGCGTCACCGTCGTTGGCGGCGCCGATATTGAAGCTGTTGGACGAGCCGGCGCCGAGGACGAGCTTGCTGCCGCCGCCGTTATAGATGCCGCCCTGGGTTACGAAGGTGCTGGGGCCGTTGAAGGCCAGCAGGGCGCCGCTGTGGCAGATGCTGTAGCCGCTGGACCCGTTGCAACCGCCCGAGCCGCGGCCGATGTTGAAGGTCCCGGCGCCGAAGGTCGTGGTCGTCCCGCCACCGGTAATGATGCCTTGGTTGATGTTGAAGGTCCCCCGGCCAAACGCCATCGCACTCCCGGTGTTGTAGATGTAACCACCGAAGTCATAGACTGCGGAGGCGGAACCGCCGGTGTTGAAGTTCACCGAGATGCCGCCACCAGTGGTGATATTGCCGAAGTGGAAGGGCCCGGCGCCGGCACAGGTGACGGTCCAGGTATTGGCGGCGTACACGCCGGTGCACCCGTCCGCGGCGAGTTGGGCCTGGGTCGAATTTGTGGAATAGCCGAAGTCGACCGCGACGCCGCCGGTCACGCCCGGGCCGGCGGGCGACGCCAGGTTCGCCACGCTGGCGATGTGCGCATTGGCCGCCAGGACGCCGCTGTTCGCCACAAGCGGATCGGCGGTAACTGTTTTGGTGATGCGGAGGGTCTGGCCGGACGGCGCGACGATGCCTCCGCACGGCGCGCTGGGCGGCGAGGAGGAATTGTAGTCGATCTGGGTCGAGGTGATGGTCGTGCCGCACGGCGCGCTCACGGCCGCGTTGGAAGCGACGGCGCATGTCGGCGCCTTCACAGCCGTGCCGCCGCTGAGGGCTATGCCGGCGCCAGCGCCATCAAGGGCGATGATGCAGCCCGACGAATTGGCTTTCAGCTCCGCGTAGGCTGATGCAGCGATGGGCAGCCGCGCCGGTCCTCCGAAAATCTGCGCCAGCTCGAGGGGCGCCGTGGTGTTGACTCTCACCAGGACAGCCTGGTTGCCATCACCCGTCGGCGAACTGACCAGCGAGCCGCTTACACTGCTCGATTGGACCCCGTTGAGAACGCCGACGTTAGCGATGACCGCGTTCATGGTCGCCGTCGAACTGGTCGAACCATAGACCACCGCGCCGGCGTAGGCGGCGAGATCGGCGACTCGTTGGTCTTGGGCCTTGCAGTGCAGGCCATAGCCGTACTCGGCGACCAGGGCGACCATCGCGATGAGCAGCGGCAGGCAGATTGCGGCCACGACGCTCACGCTGCCGCTGCGCGCGCCGCCCAATGACGTCATCAGACTCGACGCCGTTGACCGGCGCTGAGCCTTTCGCCTGGGATCGGCTGGTCGGCTGGGACGCCCGCTGTTCATTTTGGTCCATGTGCGCCGCCGCCGGAACCGTCCGCGCGCGCCCTTAGGGTACAGGTCTAGGCCTTCGCATTCGTTTACGGACCGGCCGACCGGTCGCGGCAGTAGGTCACGGCGCCGTTTCCAGCATCTATCGGCGAGGCCACGGCGGACGGGCGGCCGGCCGCGGCATGCGCGCCCCACTTTCGACCCACCAGGCCCATGAGTCCGTGTTCTTAAGCGGAAGGTAATGCCGTGAGCTGCATATGTGGGGGCGCCGACCTCCCGACGATGCCGAATTGGGCCTCTAGCAAATGACAGATTTAGCCACGTCCGGTCCCGACGCGGTTGCTGGCGCGCCAAAGCCGCGCGCGCTGATCTACGTCCGCGACAAGGAGAGCGAAGGGGTCATCCGTCAGTCCCTGACCAGCCTCGGGGTCGAGGACGCGGTGTTCAGGGTCGGCGATGTTAACGCGGCAGCGGCGGGACTGGCCGACCAGGGCGCG
>CALAEG010000059.1 GCA_937890965.1 uncultured Caulobacteraceae bacterium
CGCCAGTTGGCGCTGATCCGTCCTGTCAACAATTGCCGGTCAGCGACGCCCGGATGTCTTGAGGCTGCTGACATAGGCGCCGATGTCGGCCATCTGCTCGAGGCTGATCTCCGCGGGCGGCATCCCCACGCGACCCAGATGCCAGTTCGCCAAGCTCCGCTGATAGCTCATGGCGTTGTAGTCAAAGCGCATGCCCCGAAAGTTCGGCGCGTCGGGAAAGCTGCTTGCGCCGGTCGGCCCCATGCCGTGGCAACTGCTGCAGAACTGCTCGGCCAACGCCTGGCCACGCGCCACGGAGGCGGCTTGGTCGGCCGCGCTTGCGCAGCCGCATATCGACGCGACCGCGCCTGCGACAGCCAACCACCGGGCAAGTTGGGAAAAGACTCCGCCGCGTTTGGCCGCCGGCGAATTGCCCGCCAACGGTCGGGGTCGCCGATCCCTCCACTGAGCGGTGGGGTTGGGCATGGGGTCATCGTCCTCGCGCAACCAGCACATCTGTGTTTGCGCCGATCGCCCGACCGGCGCAACGGACGCGCCGCGCCCAAGGCCGGCATCGCCAGTCAAGGCTGCGCGGCGTGGCGGTCGCCGTCAACGAGGGGCATTGACCCGGCGCCGGCGCCGTTCTCGGCGTTTCCGTGCGCGCGATAGACAGTGGTCTCGCTTGCCACATGGACAAGGTCGGGCTGGCCGGGCCCCATCGCCAGGTCGATCACGGAGATGACGGTCGGGGTGGCCCGGATCACCGCTGCGGAAACCTCACGCGGCGCAAAGACGGCCTGCTCGGGCCATTGCTTGGCGGCGAGACGATTGACGCGCTCGATCTCCTCGCCGTCCGTGACCTCTGCCACGTGCGCCGCCATCGACAAGCCGATGATGCGGTCGTGATGGGCTTCTCCGATCGCGATCGACAAACGCCCGATCGCGATCGAGACCCGAGGGTCGTGCTTGATGTTCGCAAGCTTCTGGCTGGTCCGCCCGACGACGAAATAGAGCGTCAGATCGTCATGCGCGTAGCCGACCATCGTAGCCTGCGGCCAGCCATCGGCGCGGACCGTGGCGACGGTCATGATGCGGTTCTCATCGAGCAATTCGACGATCTTGGCCTTCAGCTCAAGATCCGGTTCGCCGAGGGACTCTGACATATCTTGGCCTCCTACGATGCGGGCGCTCCATCGAAGACAGACGCCCACAGCGTACAGCGTACAGGCGAGAGACTCTCAGATCGTTCGCGGCGCCGGTTTGATCGAGATCAAGATCATCCAGCCCGCCGGGAGCATAGTATCGAACAAGCCTGGCCGCGCACCGCTGGCCGGACGGATGGGGGCAGGATCATGCGCAAGAACGCCCTTGCCGGGGAGATCGTTGCAGCGAGCCGACGGCAAGCGATGATTGCGCCGACCATGGGGCCCGACCTGATCTGTGACACATGCCAGATCGTCCAGGAGGCGGACCATCGCATCGCCAACGACCTCGCGCTGCTGGTGGGTTTCATTCGCCTGAAGACCGCGGAGTTTGGGCGCGAATCCGCCGCGCCCCAAACGCTGGACGTCCTGATCCTGCTTGAGAGCGTTCGCAGCCAGATTGCGTCGATCGCCCACCTGCACGGGTCGCTCTCCCGGCAAGGACCAAACGCATCCGCCGATCTGGGCGAGCGCCTCCGCGACGTCTGTGCGCCGCTTTCGGCCATCCTGTCCGGCCGGATGGAGTTGATCGAAGACTTCTCCACCGGCATCCAAGCGCCAGCCGCTCTGATCCTTCCGGTCACCCAGATTATCGCCGAAGCCGTAACCAACGCGATCAAGCACGCAGCTCGGCCCGGTCATACCGGGACCATCATGGTCCGTTGTCGCACGGACGAGACGGGCCGCATTCTGATCGAGGTCGTTGACGACGGCCCAGGCCTCGGCGAAGGCGTCGATCCGTCGACCGGCGGCGGGCTTGGATTTCGGTTGATCCGAGCCTTGGGCAAGCAGATCGGAGCGCGCGTCGAGTTTGAATCGGCGCGTCACGGCCTGTGTTTCCGCCTCACCCTGCCGCCGGGTTCCAGCGCGCCGGCAACGATCGAAAACGGCTACTGAGTCAGACGCGGATACATCCGGGTGGCGACAACCACGCACAGACAGAGGCCCAGCGCCAGGGCGGCCAGGTCGAACGCCAGGCCGAATTGGCTTTGACCCGAACTCAGCATCAGGGTTCGCAGACCATCGACCTCGTAGCTGAGCGGATTGGCCCTTGCGATCGCTCTTAGCCAGGTTGGCATCAGGCTGATCGGGTAGATGGCGTTGCTGGCGAAGAAGATCGGCATGGTCAGGAACTGGCCGACGCCCATGAACCGCTCCCGTGTCTTCACGATGCAGGCGATGATCAGCGAGAAGGTCGAGAACAGCGCCGAGGCCATGACGATGAACACCACCACCAGGGCGATGCGCTCCGGCCTGAAACTCAGGCCAACGCCCATAAGCGCGGCGCACAGATAGATGACGATCGCCTGGCTCAGTCCTCGAACGCTCGAAGCCAGCGCCTTGCCGATCACCAGGGCGCTGCGCGGGGCCGGGCTGACCATGTAGCGATGCAGCACGCCCAGATCGCGCTCCCAGATCGCCGACAGCCCATAGAAGATGGCCACGAACAATACGCTCTGAGCGAGGATGCCCGGCGCCAGGAAATCGAGATACGAGCCGGCGCCGACGCTCAGGCCGCGAACATGCGCCATCACCTGGCCAAACAGCAAAAGCCACAGGACAGGCTGCACGGCGCGGCTGATCAGTTCGATGGGGTCGTGCCGCAGCTTGGTGACCTCGGCGGCGGACACGGCCCATACCTGGGTGGCGTAGTCGCCGACCGGGGCGAGGACGGACCGGCGGGGCGAGAGTTCCATGCTCATGGGGTCGCGCCTCCGAGTTCGCCGCTCACGCCGGTGAGCTGAGTGAAGACGTCGTCCAGCGTGGCGTCGCCGCCAAGCCGCGCCTTGAGCTCGGCCGGCGTGCCGATGGCCGCGACCTTTCCGCCGGCGATCAGCGCCAAGCGGTCGCAGACCTCCTCGGCCTCGTCCATGTAGTGGGTGGAGAAGACGACGGCGGCGCCGATCTCGCGACGCAGATCCTGGACATGCGCCCACACCGCACGTCGCCCGCCCGGATCGAGGCCGACCGTCGGCTCGTCCATGAACAGAACCGCTGGTCGGTGCAGGGTGCTTTGGGCGACCTCAAGCCTGCGCGCCATGCCGCCGGAATAGGTCTGCACCAGCCGGTCCCTGGCTTCGGTGAGGCCCATCATGGCCAGCGCCGCCGCGACCTTCGCCGCCCGCTCGGCCGCCGGGATCAGGTAGAGCCGGGCCGAAAGGATCATGTTCTCATAGCCGGTCAGCTCGCCGTCCGCCGACAGGACCTGGGGGACATAGCCGATGTGGCTGCGGACCTGTTGCGGAGCCTTGGCCACATCAAATCCGGCGATAATCGCCTGGCCCGAGGTCGGCGGGAGCATGGTGGTGAACATCTTCATCAAGGTGCTTTTGCCGGCGCCATTGGGGCCGATGAGCGCGAAGACCTCGCCGGGCGCTATGCTGAGCGAGACATGATCGACGGCGGTCAGAGACCCAAACCGACGCGTCAGGTTGCGCGCCTCGACGACGCCCCCGACGGCGGATCCGTCGACACGGATGGAATGTGCGGTGGATGCGTCCATGATTTATCAAAGCGGCCGGAGCGGCCGGCCTTCATTGACCTAGCACAAGACAGGCCCAGAGCCGCGGCATATGCCCGGATTGGTCACGCCTCAATCTTTGCCAAGGCGCTGAGCGGCTTCGATCAAGATCGGCCTCTGGCCCTTGTGGATTTTCGCCAGCGCCTCCTCAAGCTTGAAATAGGCCACCCGGTCGACTTCCGGAAAGGCGGCGAAGCGTCCTGAGCGCGGCGGCCACTCCATTTCGAAGAGTTCGCTTTGCGCCTTCGACAGGTCGAGATCGGCCTCGACCATCCATGCGAGCACCAGCTTGCCGCCCGGCTGGCGACACGGGGTCAGCGGCTGGGCCTCGCCAGCCAGGGGCAGCCCGACCTCTTCGGCGAATTCGCGCCGCGCGGCGACCAGCGCGTCCTCGCCCGGCTCAACCAGGCCCTTGAGGATGGACCAGCCGGCGAGGTCCTTGCCGCGCCAATAAGGACCGCCAGGGTGGACGAGCAACACCTCCGGCTCGCCGCCCCGAAGGCGATAAATCAACAGGCCGGCCGATCGCTGGGTTACGATCGGCGCCCCGCGACGGCTGCTGGCGCTCACGGCTTTCATCCACCGAATTTGGCCGCCTTGATCGCGTTCCGCTAGGCCGCCATCGGCGGTGCGGCCTGATGCGCTTGAGGGGCCGACGAATCCACCAGGGCCGGGGCCGGGCTGTCCAGCGCCAGGGCCGCCTTCAGATCACGCAAGTGACGCTTCGCCGCCTCGTCGAGCTGCGCCATCTGCTCGGCATACTCCGCGAAAATCCTGCCGGCCTCACCAACCTGCGACGCGCGGATGGAGGCTTCAAGGTTGGCGTAGACTTCCGCCGCGGTGGCGAGCGCACCCGGAAAATAGGCGAACGCAACCATCGGCGCGGCCTCGCTCAAGGTCTGGATCGGATAGGCGATCAGCAGGCTCTCGGTGGCCAGCAGCGTGCGGCTGGGCGACACACGGGCGACCCGGCCGCGGCGGGCTTCGTCGCGCAGCATCACATGCAGATCATGGATCTGAGTCGCCGCGAGGATGGCCAGGTTCAACGCCGCCGTTTTCGCCGAGGCGATGAGGCGCTCCTCGCGCCGTTGACCCTCTTGTTCGATGCGGTCTTCGCGCCGGCGGCTGGCGCGGGATTCCGCCGCCGCCACCCAACCCGCGCCGACCACCGCCGCGATAGTGCCGACCGCCTGGACCCAGGTTGCAGCCTCGGATGAAAACGTCTCGATCATTGGATTCGCCAATCCGTCGCACCTTGGTTGTGATCGTGGGTGCGGCGGCCACTCAAGCGCGGGCGGAGGAAGCGGACATTGCGTTGAATCAAGGCGTCAAATGACGACTGTCGTTGTGGTGAGGGATGCCGTTCCGTAACGGGGCGGCGCAAACTCGGAGCCATTCGCCATGGAAGACAAGTTTCTTCGTCAGAACATCATCGACGAACTTGACTGGGAGCCCACCGTGGATGCGGCCAACATCGGCGTTGCGGTCAACAACGGTGTCGCGACACTGACCGGGCATGTACCAAGCTACGCCCAGTTCGTGGCCGCCGAGGCCACCGTCAAGCGCGTCAAGGGCGTCCGTGCCATCGCGCAGGACATCGAAGTCCATTTCTCGGGACCAGCCGCCTCAAGCGACGAAGACATCGCCAGCCGCGCGCTCTCGATGCTCGCATGGAGCGTCCTGATGCCGAAGGACGCGGTCACAGTGAAGGTGTCGAAGGGCTGGATCACGCTTACCGGCCAGGTCGACTGGCAGTATCAGCGGCGCGCCGCCGAGGACAATCTCCGCAGTCTCGTGGGCGTCAGAGGCTTGAGCAACCTGATCAGCGTGAAGCCCCATGCCATTGCGAGCGACATCGTGCGCGGCATCGAAGAGGCGCTGAAGCGCGACGCCCGCGTCGAAGCCCAGAAGATCAAGGTTTCGGTGACGGGCGGCACCGTCAAGCTTGAAGGCCGTGTGCACAGTTGGTCAGAGCGTGACGCCGCCGAACGCGCCGCCTGGGCCGCCCCCGGCGTACGGGCTGTCCAGGATCACGTTTCGATAGGCTGATCCCTCTACGGCGGGGCCCTTGCTTCGGCGCCAGGGGGTCCGCCGACGTGATGCACGGTTCACCTTGCTGCAGATCGCCGCCCCGCCTAAGAGCGGCCCATGGGACAGGATATTCCAGCCGCTCCAACCCACGAATTTCTCGTCGAGAGCGAAGCGCATCTGCGCTCCATTCTCGACACCGTGCCCGACGCCATCATCGTCATCGATGAGCGGGGCCTGATCCAGTCGTTCAGCGCGGCGGCGGAAAAGCAGTTCGGCTGGACCGCCGACGAGGCGATCGGGCGCAACGTCAAGATGCTGATGCCGCAACCTTATCGCAGCGGCCACGACGGCTATCTGGATCATTATCTGACCACCGGCGAGCGGCGCATTATTGGCATCGGCCGCATCGTCGTCGGCGAGCGCAAGGACGGCTCGACCTTTCCCATGGAATTGGCGGTCGGCGAGGTTCCGTCGCGCGGCGACGGGCGGTTCTTCACCGGATTCATTCGCGACCTGACCGAGCGGCAGGATACCCAGGCGCGGCTGCAGGATCTGCAGGCCGAACTTATGCACATCTCGCGCCTGAGCGCGCTCGGTGAAATGGCCTCCACCCTGGCCCACGAGCTGAACCAGCCGCTCTCGGCCATAGCCAACTATCTGACCGGCGGTCGCAGGCTGTTGGAGCGCAAGCCGCCGGAAGTCGACCGCGCCGCCGAGGCCATGGACAAGGCCGCCGAGCAGGCGCTGCGCGCCGGCCAGGTCATCCGCAGCCTGCGCGACTTCGTCGCCCGCGGCGAAAGCGAGCGCGAGATCGAAAGCCTGTCGAAACTGGTCGAGGAGGCCAGCGCGCTGGCCCTGATCGGCGCCAAGGAACACGACGTGCGGGTCAGCTACCGCTTCGACCCCAGGGTCGACCTGGTGCTGGCCGACAAGGTGCAAATCCAGCAGGTCACCCTGAACCTGATCCGCAACGCCATCGACGCGATGATGGCCGCGCCACGGCGCGAACTGACGATCGCCACGGACGTCGCCGAGGGCGAGGACCTGGCTCGCGTCAGCGTCGCCGATACCGGCCCCGGCCTCAGCCCCGAGATCGCCGACCGGCTGTTCCAGCCATTCGTGACCAGCAAGCCGCAAGGCATGGGGGTCGGCCTGTCGATCTCACGGACCATCATCGAGGCCCACGGGGGTCGAATCTGGGCCGAACCGAATGATAATGGCGGGGTGACCTTCCACTTCACTCTGCGCCGAATAGACAAAACCGAGGCCGCCCATGTCCGCTGAGGCCGTTATCCACGTCATCGACGACGACGAAGCGGTGCGCGACTCGCTGGCCTTCCTTTTGGATAGCGCCGACTTCAAGGTCAGGACGTACGAGTCGGCGCTGCACTTCCTGTCGCAACTGGCGCAAGTCGAGGCTGGCTGCGTGGTCACCGACGTGCGCATGCCGGGAATGTCGGGTCTGGAGCTGGTGCGCGAGCTGAACCGCCGGGCCGTGCCCATGCCGGTTGTGGTCATCACTGGTCACGCGGACGTGCCGCTGGCGGTTGAGGCGATGCGCGGCGGCGTAATCGACTTCATCGAAAAACCGTTCGCGGACGATACCATCCTGGCCGCCCTGCGCGCCGCGCTTCAGCGCGGCCAGGACAGCCGCGAGATCGCCGACGAACGCAAGATCATGGTCGAACGCATCGGCAGTCTTTCGACGCGCGAGCGGCAGGTGCTCAACGGCCTGGTGGCTGGCCAGGCGAACAAGGTGGTGGCCCTTGAACTGGGCATCAGCCCGCGCACCGTTGAGGTCTATCGCGCCAATCTGATGACCAAGATGCGGGCCTCGAGTTTGTCCGAGCTGGTCCGCATGGCGCTTATCGCCGGGGCGACGCTATAGCCGATTGATGTCGATCAAGGCGGCGGTCACGCGCTCGACTAGCCTGCTCCAATTGCGCAGTTCGCGCCGGAGCCCGAAATGCCGCTCGCATCGCCCCTTGCCCCTCCTGTCGTCATCGTCGTCGATGACGATCCAGATGTGCTTGGCTCCCTGAAATTCTCGTTTGAAGTCGAGGGTTTCGCCGTCCAGGCGCATGACAGCGCCGAAGCGCTGCTCGATGGCGACCTGCCCTCGAAAAACGCCTGTCTGGTTCTGGATCAGAAGCTGCCGGGCATGGACGGGCTTGAACTCCTGCGCCGCCTGCGGTCCCGCGGTGACGCGCTGCCGGCCATCCTCATCACCACGCCAAACGCGGAGACAAAACGGCGGGCCGCCCTTGCCGGCGTACCCATTGTCGAAAAACCGTTGCTCTGTGAGACACTGGTTGACCAAGTCCGCGCACTGATCACGCGTTCTGGCGAAGATTGATTGACGTCAAACACATCCGCCAGCAGCCGGCATAGACCCTGAAGGCAAACTCGAAACTCAAGGTCCTTCCGATGCCCTACAAAGACATTGTCGTTCAGATCGATTCAGCGGCCGCGCACGACCGATACGCGCTTGCGGCCGATCTCGCTGTCCGCTCGTCTGGGCATGTGACCGGCCTCTATCTGAAGACGACCCTCATCAACCAGTACAATAACATCGACACGCTCTGCTATCTGCCGCCGAGCGAACTTGATCGCATGGTTCGCGAGCACAACCAGGGCCAGGATGACGACGCGGCCAAGGCCGCGGCGATCCTGACCAGGGACGCCGCGGCCTCCAACGTGAGATGCGATTGGCGGGTCATCGGCGGCGATTCACCGGATGACCTGATCGCCGAAGTGCGCTGCGCCGACCTCGTCATCCTGCCCCCGCCCGTGCCCTCCCCCGCCTATAACGTGCATGCCTCGGCGGTCGACATCGCGATCGTCGGCGGCGGTCCGGTTCTGGTCACGCCCGACAAGGTCGACCGGATCCGAATCGGCGCCCGCGTCCTGCTGGCCTGGAACGGCAGCCGTGAGGCCGCGCGCGCCGTGCGCGATGCCCTGCCCCTGCTCGTCGAGGGCGCCTTCATCGAGATCCGCGCGGCGCATCCGACGGCGGGCGCCCCCGACTCCGCCGGGCCCCTTCGCCGTCACCTGGAACGCCTCGGCTACAAGACCAATGTCGACGTGATGGAAGACGACGACGACCAGTCGATCGGATCCTGGCTCAAACGTGAAGCGATCAACACCGATTGCGACCTGGTCGTGATGGGCGTGTACGGGCACACCCGGCTGCGGGAATTCATTATTGGCGGGGTGAGCCGCGAGATGCTGCACACGCCGCCGCTGCCGCTGTTGATCTCACACTGAGACCGCGGAAGCTGGCGAGGCCAGGTCAAAAGTCGCGCGTATGCTGCGGCCGTCGGGCGCGATGGGCGCTACGGCCGCACCAAGCTCGCGCGCCATCTTCAACATGGTTTCGTTCTCCGGCAGCACCTCGCCGACGACCCTGGCCAGCCCGCGCTCTTTCGCCCAGGCCAGCATCTCCTGCATCAGGGCGTAGCCGAGGCCGCGGCTCTTCATATCCGAGCGAACCATGGCGGCGAACTCCCCCTCGACGATATCCGGGTCGCAAATCAGCCTGACGACGCCGACGATCTCATCCTTGGCCGGATCGATCGCGACCAAGGCCATCTCCCGGTCGTAGTCGATTTGCGACAACCGCGCCGCCAGGCGGTGCGGTATCGACTGCATGGCGTCGACGAAGCGCAGCCTCATGTCCTCAGGCGTCGAGCGGCGGCTCATCTCGACCAGCGCCGGCTCGTCCTCCGGACGGATTGGCCGCACGCGCAGGCCCAGACCGCCCTTGATCTCGATCTCGTGTTCGAGGTTCGCCGGATAGGGTTTGATCGACAGGCGCCGGTCGGTGTTGGCGGCCGCCACCCGGACGACAACGCGGGCGTCCAGGGCCAGAACCCCATCGGCGTCGGCCAGCAGGGGGTTGATGTCCAGCTCGGCGAGCTCGGGCAGATCGACGGCCAGATCGGCCAACCGGATCAGGACCCGTTCGATTGCCGCCATGTCGGCGGCGGGCACGTCGCGATAGCCGGCCAGCAACCTTGCTACCCGCGTGCGCCCGATCATGTCGCGCGCCAGGACCGTGTTCAGCGGCGGCAAGCCGAGCGCGCGGTCTGACAGGATCTCGACCGCCGTGCCGCCCTGGCCAAACAGCACCACCGGACCGAAGACGCCATCGTCGATCAGGCCCACGATCAGCTCGGTTGCGCCCGGGCGAACGATCATCGGCTCGACGCTAAAGCCTTCGATCCGCGCGCCGGGCGCGTGGCCGGCCACCGCCCGCAGGATGGAGGCCGCCGCGGCTTCGACGTCGGCCGGTCCGCGCAGGTTCAGGCGGACGCCGCCGGCGTCGGACTTGTGGGTGATGTCCGGCGAGGCGATCTTCAGCGCGCAGACGCCGCCGATTTCTCCGGCGATCCGAACCGCGTCCGCGGTGTCCTTGGCGAGGCGAGTCTCGACCACCGGAATGCCGTAGGCGGCCAAGAGCTGCTTGGATTCCGCCTCGGACAGCAGGGTCCGCCCCTCGGCCAGCACGCGTTCGACAAGCGTCCTCGCTGACCGGCGCGCCTCGGGAGCGACGAGGACGCCCGCCGCGGGCGTCTCCAGCAGGAGGTCCTGATTTCGGCGATAGTCGACCAGCTGCATGAAGGCGCGGACGGCGTCGTCGGGGGTTTCATAGGTCGCCAGCCCGGCCTGCGAAAACTGCTCGCGGCCGATCCTGGCGGTGGCCTCGCCCAGCCAGCAGGTCAGCAGGGGCGGCGACTGTTGCTTGCCGACGCTGCAGATGACAGCCGTGCCCGCCTCGTCCGGCGCCACCACGCCGGTTGGGCAGTTCATCACCAGGATGGCGTCCTGATCTGGATTGGCCATCAGGGCGCCAAGCGCGTCGGCGTAGCGCTTGCCGGAGGCGTCCCCGATGATGTCGATCGGGTTGGCCTGCGACCAGGCAGCGGGCAGAACGGCATCCAGCGCGGCCTTCACCTCCGGCGACAGGGCCGCGAGCCGACCGCCGCGGGCGTCCAGGGCGTCGGCAGCCAGCACACCGGCGCCGCCGCCGTTGGTCAGGATGGTCAGGCGATCGCCGCGCACGACCAGATTTCGCGACAGGGTCTCGGCCGCCTCGAAGATCTCGCGCAACTCATAGACCCTCAACATGCCGGCTCGGCGGAAAGCCGCGTCATAGACGGCGTCGGCGCCGGCCAGCGCGCCGGTATGCGAAAGGGCTGCCTTGGCGCCGCTCTGGCTTCGGCCCGACTTGATGACGACAACCGGCTTGGCGCGCGCGGCGATGCGCGCGGCGGTCATGAACTTCCGCGCCTCCTTGATGCTCTCGACGTAGAGCAGGATCGAGCGCGTCGCCTCGTCCTGGGCCAGGTGGTCGAGCAGGTCGCCGAAGTCGATGTCGCTCATGTCTCCCAGGGAGACGATATGGGAAAAGCCGAGGTCGCGGCCGGCCGCCCAGTCGAGCACGGCGGTGACCAGGGCGCCCGATTGGCTGAGGAAGGCGACGTCGCCGGCCTTCGGGGCCAGTTGGGCGAAGCTCGCGTTGATGCCGGCGTGGGGCGACATGAAGCCGATGCAGTTCGGCCCGACGATGCGGATCAGATGCGGCCGCGCCGCCTTCAGCATGTCCAGGCGCAAAGCCTCGCCGGCCGCCCGCCCGCCTTCGCCAAAGCCGGCCGTCACCACGATGGCGGCGCGACAGCCACGTTCGCCCAGTTCCGCAATCAGGCCGGGGATCGTCGCCGGCGGCGTCGCCAGCACGGCCAGGTCGGGCGTGAGCGGCAGCTCGGCGACGGAGCGATAACTCAAGACCGAGCCGATCGCCGTCTCATGCGGATTGACCGCCATGATCGGCCCGTCGAACCCACCCGTCTGCAGATTGCGCGCCAGCACCGCGCCGACGGAGTCCGGCCGGTTGCTGGCCCCGATGAGCGCGATCGCGTTCGGCCGAAAAAGGGCGCTGAAATTTCTCGTTGTCATCTCATTATTCCAACATCCCGGATGCCATGTCTAACATGCCACGGCGGCTGACCTCGCCAACTTGATGGGGTCGGGCGCGCGGTCGTTGACTTGATGGACATCAAGGCCATGACGCACGTTCCAGCCATGGTGCGCGCGGCGCGCCGGCTAGAACGCCCAGCGTGGGGGCGGATGTGGACAGCGAGGAGAGCCAGTCTTGGAAGCCCCGGAGACCGAGCTCAAATTCGCCATCGCGGAGGCCGGGATCGCGGCGCTTTGCAAGCACCCCGTTTTCGCCACGCCCGGCGGTAGCGACACGCTGCGCTCGGTCTATTTCGATACGCCGGCCAGGGATCTGCGGCGCAAGGCGTTCAGCCTTCGGGTGCGCGAGGTGGATGGCGGTTTCGTCCAGACGCTGAAACGAAAAGGCGGAGCAAGTCCGGTCGTTCGCCGTGAGTGGGAGACGGAGGTCGACAGCGGGATCCCCCAGTTCTCCGCACTCGCGCGCACCCCCATCTCGACCTTGCTCGGCCGCGATATCGACAAGCTGACGCCGGTGTTCACCACCACGGTCGAGCGCAGTCGGCGGCTGTTGGTGGACGGATCAAATGTCGTGGAAGTGAGTCTCGATCGCGGCGAGATCACCGCCGGCGATCGGCGTGAACCGATCAGCGAGCTGGAGCTCGAACTCAAGTCGGGCGACCCGAAGGCCTTGTTCGATCTCGCCGACGACCTGGCGCGCTGGACGCCGCTGCGGCTGTCCTTCGAGAGCAAGGCCGACCGCGGCTACCAGCTTGCGCTTGGGGGCGCCGTGACGCCACTGAGGACCGAGGCGGGTTGCGTACCCGCCGAGGCCAGCGCCCCTGATGCGTTCCGCGAGGTCGGATGGAGCTGTCTCGGTCAGGTCGCGGTCAATGTCGAGCTGTTGCGTCGCCATCGCAGCATCGAAGCGCTGCATCAGGCGAGGGTCGGGCTGCGACGCTTCCGAGCCGGGTTGACCCTGTTCCGGCCGATGGCGGCCGGGGACGGGTTCACCGAAATCAAGGCGGATACCAAATGGCTGGCCACCGAGCTGGACGCCGCCCGAAACCTCGACGTCTTCATCCAGGAAACGCTGCGGCCCGCCAAGGTGGCGGCGGAGCATCGCGCCGGCAGCGGCAAGCTGGGCTCGCGCCTCCTCGCCGCCCAGACCCATGCCTATGAGCGCGCGCTGGCCGCTGTGGACTCGGCGCGCTACGCCGCGCTTCTGCTGAATACGGCGCGCTGGCTCGAGATCGGGGATTGGACAATGTCCACGGACTCCGCCCAGACTCGGTTTAGAGGCCAGGGCGCCGCGAAATTCGCCCGTCCGCGCCTCGCCCGTCTGCGCCGAAAAATCCTGAAGCGTGGCCCCAAGCTGGCCTCGCTCGATGCGCCGCACCTTCATCGCCTGCGCATCAAGGTCAAGAAGCTGCGATATGCGGCCGAGTTTTTCGCCGAGTGTTTCGGCGACAAGTCCGGCAAGGGCCGGCGCCGATTCCTGAACGCCCTGAAGCATCTGCAGCAGCAACTGGGTCGCCTGAACGATATCACCGTCGCTCGCCACCTCGCCGCCGACCTCGTCCCGGACCAGAGATCCGATGCCGCCTCCGCCGCGCGCCTGATTGTCGGTCGACGCCAGGCTGGCGCGACTGAGACGAAAAAGGCCGCACTCCGCGCGTTCGCGACCCTTCAATCCGCCAAGCCCTTCTGGCGCTGAAATCCCTCGCCTGGCTGGTCAGGCGGTCGCCGGCTTCAGCTTTGCAAGCTTGGACTCAAACATCGCGGCGACCTGAGCGGCGCACGAATCGACGACGTCAGCTCTGATCCCCGGCTCGATCTCGCCGAAATGCAGGTGATCCACGACCAGAAGGCCACAGACCGCCGCGATGTGCTCGTCGAACAGGTTTCGCAGCGCAGACCAGGCGAACGTGTCCACGAGCCAGTCTTTCGGGGCGCCGGACGAACTGATGCTAGCCATCATCCGGCCGCCCAACAAGGGCTCGTTGCCGCCCGCCCCCTGACCGTAGGCGAAGCCCATGCCGAAGATTCGCTCAAGATAGCCTTTGAGCATCGCCGGCGGGCTGTTGAACCAGAGTGGATAGACGAAGACGAACACGTCGGCGTCGGCGATCAGGGCGCGCTCGGCCTTGACGTCGGCCGCGGGCTCGAACCCCCCTGGCCGGGGGATTTCGCCGTCGGCCATCCTGGGATCGAATCCCATCCGATAAAGGTCGCGCAACATGACCTGTTCGCCGGCGCGCTCGGCCGCGGCCTGATAGGCGCGGGCCATTGTCAGGCCGAAACTGTGTGGATTGGGATGGGCGACAATGACGACGTGCTTCATGGGAAGGCCTCCGAGGCCGCGATCCTCTGACGTGCAACCGCCGCACGCCTTGAGGCGCATCAAAAAACGTCCGGGCCGCCCGCTCGGCTGGTCCCCGGTTGATCCGGATCAAGGCCGCGGTCGCGAGCGTCGCCCATAAGGTCCAGCGAACCTTGATGCCGGCCCCAAAGCGCGCCTTCGCATCCTTACACCCAGCCCAAGAGGGACCCCATGTCTCAAGATGATCACCTGCAACGGGCGGTACTGGCGGAATTGGAGCGGGAGCCGGGTGTGACCGCCGCGCACATCGGCGTCACCGCCAACGCCGGCATTGTCACCCTGACCGGCCACGTCAAAGGATTTGTCGACAAGTACCGGGTCGCCGACGCGGCCGCCCGGGTCAGGGACGTCAAGGCCGTCGCCAACGAACTCGAGGTACGGCTTTCCCCCGATGACAAGCGAACCGACGAGGACATAGCCAAGGCGGCGATCGGCAGGCTGGCCTGGAACGCTTCGATCCCATGGGATTCGATCAAGGTGACGGTCGAAAATGGCTGGCTCACCCTGTCCGGTCAGGTCGAGTGGTACTACCAGAAGGATGCGGCCGAACAGGATCTGCGGCATCTGCTCGGCGTGGTGGGCCTAACCAACGAGATCGCGATCAGGCCGAAGGTCAATGTCGAAAACGTCAGCAACGACATCATGCACGCCCTCAACCGCTCATGGTTCTTCGATCCCAACACCATCAAGGTGACCGCCCAGGGCGGCAAGGTGCGGCTTACGGGAACGGCCCGCTCGCCGCACGAGCGCAAGGTCGCCGCCGCGACCGCATGGGCCGAACCCGGCGTGATCGACGTCGAAAACGACATCGCGCTCGTTTGAAACCAGGCAGGGCGGAGGACTTGATGGGTAGGGTTGAGGACAAGGTGGCGCTGGTCACCGGTGGCGCGCTCGGGCTTGGTCGCGCGGCGGCCGAGCTGCTGGCGCGCGAGGGCGCCAAGGTCGCCGTGACAGACCTGATGGACGCGGAAGGACGCGCCGTGGTCGACCAGATCGGTCTGGCCGGCGGCGAGGCCATCTATATCCATCACGATGTCGCGCAGGAGGCCGATTGGGCTCGAGCCGTCGCCGAGACGCTGACGCGGTTCGGCAGGCTCGATGTCGTGGTCAACAACGCCGGCGTCGCGCTAGCCGGCAGCGTCGAGGACTGCACGCTCGAACAGTGGCGCTGGCTGATGAGCATCAATCTCGACGGCGTCTTCCTGGGCACAAAGCACGGCGTCGCCGCGATGAAGGGCCATGGCGGCTCGATCATCAACCTGTCGTCGATCGAAGGCCTGATCGGCGATCCGAACCTCGCCGCCTACAATGCCAGCAAGGGCGGGGTGCGCATCTTCACCAAGTCGGCGGCGCTCCATTGCGCCAAGGCCGGTTACAAGATCCGGGTGAATTCGATCCATCCCGGCTACATCTGGACCCCGATGGTCGAAGGCTATATCGCCGGCCAGGCCGACCCCGATGAAGCCAAGCTCGCCGTGGCCGGCCTGCATCCGCTCGGCCACCTGGGCGAGCCGGACGACATCGCCTTTGGCGTCCTCTACCTTGCCTCGGACGAGTCCAAATTCATGACCGGCAGCGAGCTGGTCATCGACGGCGGCTACACCGCTCAATAGTGGGACCGCGCTCAGCCAGACCTGCCCGAGCGAGCCATTTCGGCTTCGGCGATTGCATCCAAGCCGCCAAGCGCGAAGCCAACCATGCGCTCCACCAGCATCGGCGCTCCCGACGCCGCCAGATCGAGTTCGGGGTAGGCGAGTTCCAAAACGCCTCTGCCGCCGATCAGCATCACCTGAAGTGGGGCGACGGTGCTGATGCAGCCCTGGGCCACGGCTGGGTGATCTATGGGCAGGTTCATGATCTCGGCCACGATCCCCTTGAGCATGCGCAGCTTGGGCAAACCCTCGGCCTCGAGAAGCAGGCGTTCGAAGGCAGTCGACGGTGAGAGGATTTCGCGCATCAAGAGGCGCAGAATCCAGGACTGCGGCGTCGGGCCGGTCAGAACGGCCACAACCAGCTCGACAGCGGCGTGAAGTTTCGCGCGGGCGTCGGTCTTCTCCGCCACCGCCGCGGACAGCGTCTCAAAGCTGGGCAGGCGATTGCGCGCCTCAAGGAGCACGGCTTCGTAGAGGCCCCCAACGCCACCGAAATAGTAGTTGATGGCGGCGCTGTTGACACCGGCGCGCTTGGTGATTTCAAGCCCGGTGACCGCGTCCAGGCCGCGTTCAGCGAAGACTTGGCCCGCGGTCTCAAGCAGACGCCGCCGCGTGTCTGGTCTGTCCGGCGCATCTCGCAACTCGATGGACCGGGGGCGAACGCTGGCTCGGGCTCTCATTCGTCGATAATACGGGGCCGAAAAGACAATTCAAAACGGAATTTCAAATTCAAATTTGACATCAATAGATCGCGGGAGCCTAGATCGCGCCGATCGGATTCCCATGAAGCGAACTCCCCTGATCGTAGTGCTGATCCTAGGCCTGGCGGTCGTGGGCGGTCTTGCCTGGTGGCTCACCCATCAGCACAAGCCGGCCACCGAGATCGTGCTCTACGGCAATATCGATCTGAGGCAGGTGGAGCTGGCCTTCAACGGCGCCGAACGGGTTGACGCCGTCCTGGCCAGCGAAGGCGACCATGTGGCGCGCGGGCAGATACTGGCCCGGCTCGATACCGGTCGGCTGGGGCCACAAGCCGCCCAGGCCGCCGCCCAGGTCGCGGCCCAACAAGAGGCCGTCGACAAGCTCAGGCGCGGCGCCCGGCCGGAGGAGATCGATCAGGCCAGGGCCAATATGGCTTCGGCCGCCGCCGACGCCCACGACGCAAGCGACAAATACGATCGGCTGGCGGCGCTGGCGCAAAGCTCGTCTGGCCGCGCGCTCAGCCGCCAGGATCTCGACGACGCCAAGTCCGCTGCCGAAATGGCGGCGGGCCGGCTAGCGGTCAGCCAGCAGGCTCTGCGCCTGCAGGTGATTGGGCCGCGACGAGAGGACATCGCCCAGGCCGAGGCTCAGCTCCAGGGCTATCGCGCCCAACTCGCCCTGGTGCAAAGCGAACTGACTGATGCCGTCCTGCTCGCTCCTATGAGCGCCATCGTTCGATCAAGGTTGATCGAGCCCGGCGAAATGGCTTCGCCGCAGAAGCCGGCCTTCTCGCTGGCGATCACCGATCCGAAGTGGGTGCGCGCCTATGTCACCGAAACCGATCTGGGGCTGGTGCATCCCGGAATGAAGGCCACGATCACCACAGACGCCTTTCCCAAACGCAACTTCGCCGGATGGGTCGGTTTCATCTCGCCAGTGGCCGAGTTCACCCCCAAGACCGTTCAAACGCCGGACCTCAGAACCAGCCTGGTCTACGAAATCCGGGTGTTCGTGAAGGACCCGAACGACGACCTCAGGCTGGGCATGCCGGCTACGGTCCACCTTCCGCTCGCTGCCGCCGGCGCCTCGCCCGGGAGCCGGTGATGGCGGCCGTCGCCGCTGGCGCTCCGGTGATCGTCTGTCGAAACCTGCATAAGCATTTTCTGCGCAAGACCAAAGAGAACGTCCAGGCGCTCGACGACGTCTCCTTCGAGGTCGCTCGAGGCGGGTTGGCCGCCTTGGTCGGCCCTGATGGCGGCGGCAAGACCACCCTGATCCGGCTGGCGGCCGGACTGCTAACCGCCGATGCGGGCGAGCTCAGCGTGCTGGGCATCGACGTCAAGGCCGATCCGCAAGCCGTCCAAGACCGCATCGGCTACATGCCGCAACGGTTCGGCCTTTATGACGATCTGAGCGTTCAGGAGAACCTCGATCTCTACGCCGATATGCATGGGGTCTCGGCGGCCGATCGGCGGTCGAAATACCCGCAACTGATGGAGATGACCGCGCTGGGTCCGTTCACCCGGCGGCTGGCCGGGCAGTTGTCCGGCGGCATGAAGCAGAAACTGGGATTGGCTTGCACCCTGGTACGCTCGCCGGAACTATTGCTGCTGGACGAACCCACCGTCGGCGTAGACCCGCTGTCCCGGCGCGAGCTGTGGGAGATCATCCGCGGACTGGTGCGCGATCAAGGCGTGCCGGTGCTGCTCTCGACCTCCTATCTCGACGAGGCGGAGCGCTGCGAGCAGGTGGTGGTGTTGCGCGAGGGAAAGGTGTTAGCGCAGGGGCCGCCGAAGGATGTCACCGCCTTGGCGGAAGGCCGCACCTTCATGGCCACACCGCCCAGGGGCGAAACCGCCCGTGTAACGCAGACCGGCTTGCTGGACGACCCGGCGGTGATCGACGCTTCTCCCGAGGCCGGAGAGGTGAGGATCGTGCGCCAGCCCGGCCAGCCGGACGGGGCGCTGGCGCGGCTGAAGCTGGAACCGACGCCGGCCCGGTTCGAGGACGGATTCATGGTGCTGCTGCGGCGCGCGGCGGCGTCCGACAATCAGGTTCAAAAGGCTCCCGCCGCGCCGTTGGTCGCCAAGGACGTCGTCATACCGGCGGATCATGAGGTGGTGGTCGAGGTTCGCGACCTCGTGCGCCGCTTCGGCGCCTTCGTCGCGGTGGACAAGGTCAGCTTCGAGGTGCGCCGCGGCGAGATCTTTGGCCTCCTGGGTCCCAACGGGGCCGGCAAGACGACCACCTTCCGGATGCTGTGCGGGCTGCTTTCAGCCACCAGCGGCACGCTCAAGATCGCCGGCGTCGACCTGCGGCGTGGCGGCGCCTCCGCGCGCCAGCAGATCGGCTATGTGGCGCAGAAGTTCTCGCTCTACGCCCAGCTCACCGTGGCCGAAAACCTCGACTTTTTCGCCAGCGCCTACGGGCTGCGCGGCGCGCGCCGGCGCGAGCGCATCGATTGGGCGATGGCCCAGTTCGAACTCGGCCCCGTCGCCGGTCTGCTCGGCGGTCAGCTTCCGGGCGGCTACACTCAGCGCCTGGCCATGGCTGCGGCGTTGCTGCACGAGCCACAGATCCTGTTCCTCGACGAGGCGACCAGCGGCGCCGACCCCATGGCCCGGCGCGAGTTTTGGCGGCGGATCACCGCGCTCTCGCAAGCGGGTGTGACCGTGATCGTCACCACCCATTTCATGACGGAAGCCGAATACTGCGATCGCATCGCCATTATGGACTCCGGCCGCGTACTCGCCCAGGGGACGCCCGCCGAGATCCGCGCCCGCGGCGCGACCAAGTCCGATCGCCAGCCGACCATGGAAGACGCCTTCATCGCCGTGATCGAAGAGGCTCGGCGTCCCGCTCCGCACGAGCAGGCGGCATGACGGCGACCGCGCCATCGCCCAGGGGCTCCCAGGGCCGCTTCGCGCCGCTCGCCGCCAAGGCTCGGCGGATTTGGGCGCTGATCCGCAAGGAGGGGCGACAGGTCGTCCGCGACCCGTCCAGTTTCGCCATCGGCGTGGTCTTGCCGGTGATGCTGATCCTGCTGTTCGGCTACGGCATGTCGTTGGACGTCAAGCACGTTCCGATCGCCGTTGTGCTGGAGGTTCCGTCCCCCGATGCAAGCGAGATCGCCGCGAGTTTCCAGCTCTCACCCTATTTCGAGACGCACATCACCCCGTCGATGGCCGAAGCCCAGACCCTGATGCTGTCGGGCAAGGTCGATGGAATCGTCCTCCTGCAATCTGATTTCGCGCGCCGCGCCGCCCAGGGCGACGCCAGCGTCCAGCTCGTCGTCAACGGTATCGACGGCAATACCGCCCGGATCATCGAGGCCTATGCCGGCGCGGCGATCGCTCAATCCGGCGTCAGGGTCGCCGCCGAGGGTCAAGGCGACGGCGCGGCTGTCGGCGGTCAGGCGGTGGTCGAAAACCAGCTCTGGTTCAACAGCGCCTACGACAGCCGCTATTTCCTCGTGCCGGGCCTGATCGTGCTCATCATCACTCTGATCGGCGCGTTCATGACCTCGATGGTGGTCGCCAGGGAGTGGGAACGGGGGACGTTCGAGGCCCTGTTCGTCACGCCGGTGCGCACCGACGAGATTCTGATCAGCAAGATCGTGCCCTATTTCTTGCTCGGCATGGTCGGGCTGCTGCTCTGCATGGCCTCGGCGAGGTTCCTGTTCGGCGTGCCGTTCCGGGGCTCGTTCCTGACCCTCACCGCCGTCTCGATGCTCTACCTGCTGGTCTCGGTCGCAACCGGTCTGTTGATCTCATCGACCCTGAAGAGCCAGTTCCTCGCTAGCCAGGTCACGCTCGTTGCCACCTTCATGCCGGCGATGATGTTGTCGGGCTTCATCTATGACCTGAGGAGCGTGCCGCTGGCGATCCGGCTGGTGAGCTACCTGGTGCCGGCCCGCTACTATGTGAGCCTGCTGCAGACCATGTTTCTGGCCGGCGACGTGTGGAGCGTCATACTGCCCAACGCCGCGATCCTGGCAGTGGTCGCCGCGGTCATGCTGGCGCTGACCCGCCGCGTGACCCGCAAGTCGCTAGGCTGAGCGGCCGTGGTGGCTTCGCTCCTTCGCGTCATGGCCCTGATCCGCAAGGAGCTTCTGGCGGTCTTGAAAGACGCGCGCACGCGAAACATGCTGCTGCTTCAGCCGGTGCTGCAGTGCCTGCTCTTCGGCTATGCCGCCACGCTGGATCTAAGCAACGTCCCTTACGCGGCGTTTGATCGCGATCGCAGCACGGCCTCATCCGCCTTGCTCGCCAAGCTGGACGGCTCCGGCGTCTTTCATCGCATCGCCAACCTCACCGACGCCGCCGACATGCAGCGATTGATCGACGCCCAGAAGGTCCTGGTCGTGATTCAGATCGATCCCAACTTCCAACGCCAACTGTCGGTCGGCGAGGACGCGGCCGTGCAAGTAATCGCCGATGGGCGCAATTCGAACACCGCTGGCGCCGCCCTGGGCTATGTCAACGCCGCCGTGGAGTCGTTCAACGCCGATTGGCGAGGCGACCACGGCCTGCCCCCGCCGCCGGTCCAAGTCAACGCGCGCGCCTGGTACAACGCCAACCTCGAAACACGCTGGAACCTGATCCCCGCCTTGGTCGGCACCATCACTATGATGTCGACCATGATGCTGGCCGCGCTGTCCGTCGCTCGAGAGCGCGAGGAGGGCACGTTCGACCAGCTTCTGGTGACGCCGTTCACACCGGTCGAGATCATGGCCGGCAAGGCCATTCCAGCCATGCTGATCGGTGTCGTGCAGGCGACCAACGCGCTCCTGGTCGCCCAGTTCTGGTTCCGCATCCCTTTTGCCGGGTCGTACGTCACCCTCTACGTCGGACTTATCCTGTTCCTGCTGGCGGCCGTCGGAATCGGCCTGTTCGTGTCCTCGATCGCGGCCACCATGCAGCAGGCGATGCTTTACGCCTTCGTGACGATCATGCCGTTCGCGCTGCTTTCCGGCCTCACAACGCCGATCAGCAGCATGCCGCCGATCATCCAGGACTTCACCCTGATCAATCCACTCCGCTACGCCATCGACCTCGTCCACCGCGTCTATCTCGAAGGTGCGGGCCTGGATCGGCTGGTTCCCGATCTCTGGCCCATGGCGATCATCGCCGCCGTGACCCTGGGCGCCGCGGCGTGGATGTTCCGCAACCGGCTTGAGTGAACATTCCCATGCACAAGCCCTCCCCACCTCGCATTGTCCTGGTCGCGCTGTTGCTGGCGCCGCTGGCGGACTGCACGGTCGGCCCCAACTTCAAGCCGCCGATACCGGACGTTCCCACCGCCTGGAGCCCATCCGCCTTACCCGCCACCAACGGCCAGCCGAGCCAGGTCACCGCCGCGCCGGCCGACGACGCCGCGGCCTGGTGGACAAGCTTCAATGACCCCGAACTAACCTCGCTGATCGCTCGCGCCGCGGCCGCCAACCTCGACGCCAAGGAAGCGGTGCTGCGCATCAGCGAGGCCCGCGCCCAGCGCGACGTCTCCGCCTCCGCCCAGTGGCCCAGCTTGTCGGTGAACTCGTCGGCCCAGATCAATCGCCTGAGCGAATCGACACCGACCGGTTCGCTGTTCAGCAAGGTCGGTCAATTCCCCGGCCTGTCCGGCGTCAGCATTCCCAATCCCTACAGTCAGTATCAGCTCGGATTCGACGCCTCGTGGGAGATCGACCTGTTCGGGCGGGTGCGCCGCTCGGTCGAGGCGGCGAATGCTGATACCCAGGCCTCGGTGGAAGACAGCCGCGCCGTCCTGATCACCACCCTGGGCGATGTCGGCCGCGCCTATATCGACCTGCGCGGCGCGCAGGCGAAACGCCAGATTCTCCAGCAAACCATCGCCGCCGAACGGGAGCTGTTGGATCTGGCCGGCCAGCGACGCCGCGCCGGCCTGAGCAGCGACATCGACCTGGTCAGGGCCGCGGCCGAAGCCTCAAGCGCCGAAGCCCAATTGCCGTTGCTGGACCGGCAGATCACCGAGGACATCAACCAGCTCAGCAAACTGATCGCGCGCGAGCCTGGCGCGCTTCGAGCCGAGCTTGACGCCGCGCAGCCGATTCCCGCGGTCCCGCCACGCGTGCCGATCGGGCTGCCCGCCGACCTCGCGCGGCGACGCCCCGACATCCGCGAGGCTGAAGCCCGGCTGCACGGCGCGACCGCGCGGGTTGGCGTCGCCGTGGCCGATCTCTATCCCAAGCTGACCTTGAGCGCCGACGGCGGCCTTCAGGCCCAGAGCCTGTCCATGCTGACCAACTGGGCCAGCCGCTTCCTGGTGGCGGGGCCGACATTGGAACTGCCGATCTTCGACGCCGGCCGACGCCGCGCCACCGTCCGGCTTCAGGACGCACGGGCGAAGGAGGCTGTGATCGACTATCGCCGCACCGTGCTCACCGCGCTGAACGAGGTCGACGATGCGCTCGCCGCCTATGGCGACGACCAGGCCCGCCAGGTCGCCCTTGGCGAGACCGTCGCCCGCGACCGCGACGCTGTCGATCTCGCGCGGCAGCGTTACGCCGCCGGCGTCGCCGCCTTCATCGACGTGCTCGACGCCGAACGCACCCTGCAGCAGAACCAGCTCTTGCTGGCCGACGGGGCGACGGCTGTCTCGACCGACCTCGTCGTCCTCTACAAGGCGCTCGGCGGCGGATGGGGTTGACCCAGACCACGAGCCGCTCTCGGCTTCACTGGAGCGGCGGCGGGGGACCCGCTTGCTTCGCGGTTGGTTGATCAGGGTCAAGGCGCCGTCCGCTCTAGGAAAATCTATTCAAGGCTGCGGACTCGATCCATGACGCCGCGAGCGCAGGCGGTGTCTCGCCGTCCAGTTGCGGGAGCAGGTCCGAATGGTCGATATTGAGCTCATGTTGTCGGCGTTGTGGAAGCGCCTGCCGATGCGCGCGCGTGAGCGATGGACCCGCCAACATCTTGAAGCCTATCAGGCGCGGGAGCTGCGCGCCTTACGGGACTACGCTTGCGCTCATTCGCCCTTCTACCGGGAATTTCACAAAGGTCTGTACGAAGCTCCGCTGCAGAACCTCCCAATCCTCACCAAGTCCATACTCATGGATCACTTCGATGATCTGGCGACCGATCGAGCCATCCATCTTGGTGAGGTCAAGGCCTACATTGAGGACCGGCGCGGAGATGAGCGTTTCCTTGGCCGCTATTGGGTCAACTCCACGTCCGGGACCAGCGGCCACCCAGGCCTGTTTGTCGTCAATCGCGACGAATGGAGCATGGAACTCGCCACGGCGATTCGCGCGTTCGAGAGCGCCGGGCTGAAGCTGAACTTGGCACGACGGACCAGGATCGCGCAGATCACCTCGACCAACCCCTCCCACCTCTCGATGCAAGGCGGGCGCGATATGGCGAACTGGTGGATGCCGACGCTGCTCATGGCTGCCAGCGAGCCCTTGGCGAGCATGGTGGAGCGTCTCAACGCATGGCGCCCAGAGATGCTCTGGGCCTATGCGTCGATCATTCACCTGCTGGCCGACGAGCAGATCGCCGGGCGCCTCAAAATCGCGCCCCGCACGGTTCTCAGCGCGTCCGAGCTGCTGACGCAGGGCATCCGCCGCCGCGCCGTGGCGGCCTGGGGAGACGTGGTCTTCGATACCTATGCGACCACCGATTGCGGCGGCATCGGCGCCGAGTGCGACCAGCATCGCGGCATGCACCTTCAAGAGGATGTTTCGATCATCGAGGTGGTCGATCGGGACAATCAGCCGGTCGAGCCGGGCGTTTTCGGCGACAAGCTGCTCGTGACGGTTCTTGGAAGCCGGACGCTGCCGCTGATCCGCTATGAGCTGGAGGACAGCGTCCGCCTGGCGCGTTCAATGTGCCCCTGCGGACGCCCTTTCCGACTGATCGACGCGGTTCGGGGACGCGTCGAGGAGAGCCTGTCCTTCCCCGCCGCGGCCGGCGGGGTCGTAACGGTCCATCCCATCGTCTTCTCCAACATCATGGACACGCTTCCGGTCAGCGGCTGGCAGGTCCTGCAGGATGCGGACGGTCTGCACGTTCTGCTGTGCGGCGTGAGCGGAGCACTGGATGAAGAGAAGCTCGCGCGTAGCGTGCGAGACGCACTCAAAAGCCAGGGTGTGGCCAACCCCGTTGTAGAGATTGAGTGGGTCCCCTCCATCCCTCAAACGACCGCTGGGAAGACGCCGCTTGTCAGGTCCGACCTCAATGGCATTGAGTTCCGCGGGATATCGGATGCCCTGTCTCGGCCGCCGGAGGCGCCGATCGCCGGCGGACCGCATGCAAACTAGCCCTCAAGATCCAGCGACCATCGAACCTTCATGACACTTCGCCCCTTCCATCTCGCCTTTCCGGTCCACGACCTTGAGGCGGCCCGCGCATTTTACGGCGGCGTTCTAGGTTGCCCGGAGGGCCGCAGCGCCGACGACTGGATTGATTTCGACCTGATGGGCCACCAGATCGTCGCCCACCTTGTCCCTGTCCGCGCCGCGCCGGACGCCGGGACCAACCCGGTCGACGGCCACGACGTGCCGGTGCCGCATTTCGGCGTGGTCCTGACGCTGGAGGCGTGGGAGGCTCTGGCCGAGCGGGTGCGTGCCGCCGACATAAACTTCGGCATCGAGCCGCACGTCCGCTTCAAGGGCGAGCCGGGCGAACAGGCGACCATGTTTTTCCGCGACCCGTCGGGCAACGCGCTGGAATTCAAGGCTTTCCGCGATCTGGGACAGCTATTCGCGCGCTAGGTGTGGCGAGAAATGTGAGAGCGCTAGCCGGCCATTGCCTCTTCTCGGAGATCACAAATCCATACCCGGCGGCAGGCTCGGAGGATCGCTCCAGGAAGCGGAGGTTCCAAGCGTCGGCTATGAGCCAGAATCGGTCGTTCCGGTAGACCGCAACTCAAGGGGCCCCGGCCGGCAAGCCGCCGCGCGGGGGCGTGGACCGGCGATCAAACTCCCTGTCGAGCCTAACCCGTTTGAAGTTGGGGCGCCTGTTGGGGCGCCGCAGAGCATCCGCCTCAAAAATGGTGTATCTTCAGATAGATAAGGTCGGGCGGTGGCAGTCCCTAGCACGGACAAACTAGCCTCCAATGCCCGCTGATATCCTCTAGAAAACCCTTGTAATAACAAGCATCTATTCCCACCTTCGTCTCATGTCCTCCAGCCTTCTATAGGCCCATCGCCGCTGTGGTGATGGGGTAGCTGGTGGGGTAGCGGCGAAAAGAAGGACGTGATGGCGCGAGCGATCAACAGGCTGAAGGCGGTGAGCTTCGAGAGCCTAGGGGCGGGCAAACATGCGGATGGCGACGGTCTCTACCTGCAGATCGACCCGTCCGGCGCCCGGCGCTGGCTATTCATGTATCGCGTCAGCGGCAAGCGCCGCGAAATGGGCCTGGGCAGCGCCAAGGGGAAGCGCGCCGACCAGAAGGAGGGAGTCGGCCTCGGCGAAGCCCGAGAGAAGGCCGCAGCCGCGCGGGCGCTTCTGCGCGACGACGTCGATCCGCTGGCGCCGTCGGTGCCGGCCGAAGCGGCCAAGGGCGCCGTGCCTACGTTCGGACGGATCGCCGATGACCTGCTCGACAGCCTGCGGCCCAGCTGGCGGAACCCAAAGCATACCGCCGCCTGGGAGCTGGCGTTGGGCAAGTACGCCGCGCCCCTGCGGTCGATGCCGGTCAACGAGATCGAACCGGAACACATCGAGGCCGTGTTGAAGCCGATCTGGCGGACCAAGGCCGAGACGGCCCGCCGCGTGCGCGGGCGGATCGAGAAGGTGCTCAGCCGTGCGACCGCGCTTAAGCATCGGGCTGGGCCAAACCCAGCCGTGTGGCGCGGCACCATGTCGGAGCTTCTGTCGAAGCCCGACAGGAAGCACGAACCCCACCCTCGCCTGCCATACGCATTGATGGGCGCCTTCATGGTCACGCTGCGCGCCCGCGAGGCCGTGGCGGCGTCGGCGCTGGAGTTCACGATCCTCACCGCCGCGCGCAGTGGCGAGACCTTGGGCGCGACCTGGGGCGAGATCGACGCGGAGGCCGGGAACTGGATCGTGCCAGGACAGCGCATGAAAGGCGGGCGGGCGCACACAGTTCCTCTGGCGCCGCAAGCCATGGCGATCCTCAAGACCGTGGCGCTGCTGGCTGGACATGAGGGCGATGACGCCGTCGCCGAGGCCGCCAAGCATTCTCCGAAGGCCTTCATCTTCCCCGGCCAACGACACGGCCGACCGCTATCCGGCATGGCCATGGAGATGTTGATGCGCAGGCTGGAGAGGGCGGCGGCGCCGGGCGCGTGGGTCGCCGCTGTGCCGCACGGGTTCCGAAGCTCGTTTCGCGACTGGTGCGGCGACAAGACCAACTTCCCGCGTGAGGTCGCAGAGGCCGCGTTGAGCCACCTCGTCGGCAACGAGGTCGAACGGGCCTACCGCAGGGGCGACGCCCTGGAGAAGCGCCGTGAACTGATGATCGCCTGGGCTGACTACTGCGACGCCAAGCCGACCAAGCCAGAGCAAGAGGCCGACGCGGAGGGCGGCGAGCAACCTGCGGACAATGTCGTGCCGATGCGCGCTCGCGGCGGGGGTGCGTGATGAACATGCAACCCACCGCGCCTTGTTCAGACGCCGAAGACGATGATGCGGATACCCGCGCCGCCCAGCGTAGTGCCAAGGCGGCCGAGGAAGCTGTGCAGGCCCTCCCGGTGATCGAGCGCGCCCACGTGTATCCGGAAATCGTTGCGGCGGGGGTCATTGAAGGACTGCTTGACCAAGCGCGGGAAAACTACGCGGAAGGCTTGGACAGCTACGATAAGCCGATGGGCTCGCGCGGCTTGGTCACGATCAAGCTGACGAATTTCGGCAAGACGCCTGCTTTGCTCAAAACCCTCTTCGCGGGCGTGGGGATTGCGCCGCTGGGAACGAAGGAAGGGCTTTTGATCCCAGAGGGAATATTGGGCGACAAACAAAGCACCACGCCCATCATCTGCACCATGGCGGTCGGCTTCACCCGGAGGCAGGCCGAACACGTTGGCGTCGCCACCGCCCACGTCTGCTTGGACGGGGAAGTGACGTTTGAGGATATCTGGGGCGCCGAGCACGTTACGGAATTCTATTTCGTATGGGACGTGGCGCTCCGCAACTTCGTCCTGAAGGAAACCCGCACAGCTACAAAGCCAAAGCTCTAGCGCGGCTATCGCCGCCCCGGGGGTGAGGGGGTGACCTCAAACGAGCCCAGCTCCGCCTCTTTTTTTCCGAGCGCGCTCCGATCTGCCCGAGTTGAGCGCTCCCGAGCCAGTACGACGGACAGGGTGTCAGCCAAGTGCAGCCAGAAACCCCTTGCGCTGTAATGGGTACGCTCGGCCGAGTGCGCCTCTACCCCACCGGACATCCCACCGAAGGCGCCCGTAATACCTCTGCGCGGCCCGCAGGGGCACCAAAAGGTGTCCGCTTCCGGCCCTTGGCGGCGTCGGTTTGCTGGCCATCGCTGAGGGAGGCGACGTGTTCAATTTGCTCTGTGCCGTTTTCGATCCGAGCCGGCATCGCGCTGCCACCAGGTTGCCTTCGCTGCGCTGTGTCCATGATCGTGATTGCCGTGTGGACGGACTCAAGCTCCTCGTCGGTCAACACTGAAAAGTCGATGTGCGGGGCGCTGGCTGCCGGTGCGACGGCGACTGTTTGCGCGGGTCGACCGTGGCCACGATCCAGCACGGCGATGGCTGCCGAAACGCGGGCTGCTGCCGAAACGTTCACGTCGCTCATGATCGCCACCAGGGTTTCCACAGCTTCAATGGTGTGGTCGCCGGCGATGTCTGAAAGCGAGCGCTTCTGCATCGATGTTAGCGCGTTTGGCGAACCCGGAGGCCGCCCTGCTCCTTCGCGCCGTCCGCCACGCATCGACTGAATTCCTTTGATAAATT
>CALAEG010000060.1 GCA_937890965.1 uncultured Caulobacteraceae bacterium
GTGATCGCCGCCCGCGCCTATGCCTGGGGCTGGCCGATCCAACGCATCGCCGAGGCGGTCGGCGACGAACCGCATGGGCCGGGCGCCTTGTCCGAGGCGGAGGCGACCGCCCTCGCCTCGCCCCGGCCGCTAGAAGAGGCGCCGGCGCCGGTGCGCGGCGACTATCCGGACTGGCTGGATGAGCCCCTGGCCCGCCAGTACGGCGACGAGCGCGCGCTTGAGACCGCGGCCCTGGCCGCTCGCGCGCCGGTCGACCTGCGCGTCAACAGCCTGAAGACCGACGTGGCGCGCGCCCTCAAGGCCCTGTCGCCGCTGGGCGCCGCGCCGGCCGGCCTCCTGGTCGACGCCCTGCGGGTTCCCGCGCCTGACGCCGCCGAGCGCGCCGCGCCGGTGGAGTCCGCGCCCGAATTCCAGAAGGGCTGGTTCGAGGTCCAGGACCTGGGCTCGCAGATCGCCGCGGCCGCGGCCGGCGAGATCAAGGGCCGCCAGGTGCTCGATTTCTGCGCCGGCGGCGGCGGCAAGACGCTGGCCCTGGCCGCGGCCATGGGAAACACCGGCCAGCTCTACGCCTATGATTCCGAGGCCCGGCGGCTGTCGGAGACGGTCAAGCGCGCCACGCGCGCCGGGGTGCGCAATCTGCAGGTCCGCTCGCCGATCCGCCCCGACGCGCTGGAGGGCCTGGAAGGCCGCATGGACCTGGTCTTCGTCGACGCCCCCTGCACCGGCTCGGGGACCTGGCGGCGGCATCCGGACGCCAAGTGGCGGCTCACCCCCGCCCAGCTCGAACGCCGCATCGCCGAGCAGGACGAGGTGCTCAGCGCCGCCGCAGGCTATGTGAAACCCGGTGGGCGGCTGGTCTATGTCACCTGCTCGCTGCTGGCCGAGGAGAACGAGGACCGCGTCGCCGCCTTCCTGGCCGCCCATCCGGCCTTCGCCAACGCGGCCATCGAGATCGCGGGGACCGAGCCTTGGCGGACCGGCGCCGGTCACTTGCGCCTGACGCCCCGCAACGCCGGCACGGACGGCTTCTTCGTCGCCGCCCTGACGCGGGGCGCCGCATGAGCGCTTACGACATAGCGGGCCTCGTCGGCGTGGCGCTGATCCTGGCGGCCTATGCGGCGGCGACCCTGGGCCGGTTGCCGCCAAAGGGCGCGCCGTCGCTGGCGATCAATTTCGTCGGCGCCAGCCTGATCCTGCTGTCGCTGACGCGGAACTTCAACCTCTCGGCCGCCATCGTCGAAGGCGCCTGGGCCGTCATCGCCCTGATCGGCCTCATCCGCCTGGCGTTCGGCCGCCTCCGCGCGGGGCCGCCGGGATGACGCCCGGGCGATTCTCAGCTAAGGGCCGGCCATGAGCGAACCCGCCCGGCACGAGCGCGTCCTGATCGTCGATTTCGGCAGCCAGGTGACGCAACTGATCGCGCGCCGGGTTCGCGAAAGCGGCCTCTATTGCGAGATCCACCCCTATGACCGGGTCGACGACGCCCTGCTGGATGCGTTCGCCCCCAGGGCCGTCATCCTCTCCGGCGGCCCGGCCAGCGCCGGCGAGGCGGAGAGCCCCGCCGCCAACCCGACCATCTTCAATCTCGGCGTGCCGGTGCTGGGCGTCTGCTACGGCGAAATGACCATGTGCGCGGCGCTTGGCGGCGCCGTGGAAGGCGGCCACAACCGCGAATTCGGCCGCGCCGACATCCATATCGAACGGGAATCCTCGCTGCTGGCCGGCCTGGGCGAAGTCGGCGACGACGAGCCGGTCTGGATGAGCCACGGCGACGTCATCACCGCCATCCCGCTGGGCTTCGAGGTGGTGGCCACCTCCGAGGGCTCGCCGTTCGCGGTGATCGCCGACGAGGGCCGCCGGCTCTACGGCGTGCAGTTCCACCCGGAGGTGGCGCACACGCCGCGTGGCGCGCTGATCCTGCGCAACTTCACCCACCGGATCGCGGGCCTGGGCGGCGACTGGACCATGGCCGCCTTCCGCGACGAGGCGGTGGCCCGCATCCGGGCCCAGGTCGGAAACGGCAAGGTGATCTGCGGCCTCTCCGGCGGCGTCGATTCCTCGGTGGCGGCAGTGCTGATCCACGAGGCGATCGGCGACCAGCTCACCTGCGTCTTCGTCGACACCGGCCTGCTGCGCCTGAACGAGGCGACCGAGGTCGTGCGGCTGTTCAGAGATCACTACAATATTCCGCTGATACACGTTGATGCTGCATATGAATTCCTCGGTGAGCTCGCCGGCGTTTCCGACCCCGAGGCCAAGCGCAAGACCATCGGCCGGGTCTTTGTCGAGATCTTCGACCGCGAGGCCGGCAAGATCGAGGGCGCCGCCTTCCTGGCCCAGGGCACCCTCTATCCCGACGTGATCGAAAGCGTCTCGGCCCGCGGCGGCCCGTCGGCGGTGATCAAGAGCCACCACAATGTCGGCGGCCTGCCCGAGGCGATGAAGCTGAAACTGGTCGAGCCTCTGCGCGAGCTCTTCAAGGACGAGGTCCGCGCGCTCGGCGTCGAGCTTGGCCTGCCGCCCGCCTTCGTCGGCCGCCACCCCTTCCCCGGCCCCGGCCTCGGCATCCGCATCCCCGGCGCCGTGACCCCCGAGCGGGTCGAAATCCTGCAAAGGGCCGACGCCATCTACCTCGACGAGATCCGCAAGGCCGGCCTCTACGACGAGATCTGGCAGGCCTTCGCGGTCCTGCTGCCGGTTCGCACGGTCGGGGTCATGGGCGACGCCCGTACCTATGAAGAGGTCTGCGCGCTGCGCGCTGTCACCTCCACCGACGGCATGACCGCCGACTTCTACGAATTTCCCTGGGCGGTGCTGGCGCGCACCGCGACGCGGATCATCAACGAGGTGAAGGGCATCAACCGGGTGGTCTATGACGTCACGTCCAAGCCGCCCGGGACGATCGAGTGGGAGTGAGGCGGGCCCGCTAGAGGGAAACGGCGCATGAGCCGATTGGGCAAGCCGGAGCAGGCGGCCATCGAACTTGTCGCCAGGCGCTTCTCCGCGACCTGGGAAGAGGCGGACGGAGGGTCGCCCGCCGCCTATCTGACGATCGCCGCAAAGCGAATTGCCGTGGACGTCACGGCGATCCAGCCGGGCATCGCTGAACGGACCAGGCCACACTTGCGCTTCGACAGGGTGGCGCTGGGGCTTGTTCGACGATTGCGCGCCGGTCTGTCGGAGGTCGTTCCGGACGGCGAGGCCGTGGTGCTGACCGTCACGGCCCCGATCCGGCTGCCAGCAAAGACGGCTGCGGCGCTGGAGAGCAGGATCCGAGACGGTCTCGCGGGCCGGCCCACTCGGGTGGAGATCGAAGAGACGATCTGCGGAAATCAGGTCCGGGCTCGGCTTGTGAGGGGGGTCTCAAAGCGAAGCTCGAAGGTGATCGGTTTCGTGCACAATCCCGATTCAGATCCGGACCTTCTCCTGGGTTTGACGCAAGCCTTGCTCCAGTCCATCGGCGCGGCGGCGGATAAGCCCCCGCCAGAGACGTTCACAGGCGATCGATGGCTGGTTGTCGCCATTGAAGATGGACCTCCGCACATCGAGACCTATCGGCAGATCTATTCCCAGCTCTCCATGTCGACCGACTTCAATGAGGTCCTGATGCAGCTCGCTGGCGGGCGGGTTGAGAGCCTGATGTAATTGGGGACACGTACGACTTCTGAGCGACAGCGAAGCACCGAAGCGCGGGTCGGAAAGTCGTACGTGTCCCCAATTGCGTGAAACAGGTGTTTGTCGACGGCCCAAGAGCCGAGATCCGCAGAGTCAGACGCGGATGGAAAAAGCGGTCTGGCGCACTTGACGTGCCCAGCTCATCAGCGCATTAAACCGATTAGGTAATTAACTAAACGGTATAATGGATGCCTGACCCACTCTCCGCCACGTTCGCGGCCCTTTCTGACCCGACACGCCGCGCGATCCTCGCACGCCTAGTGCTGGGTGAAACCTCGGTGACGGAGTTGGCGGAGCCATTCCCAATCAGCCTGCCGGCGGTCTCAAAACACCTGAAGGTCCTGGAGCGAGCGGGCTTGGTCAAACAGAGCCGGAACGCCCAGTGGCGACCCTGCCGCCTGAACGCCGCACCGTTAAAGGAAGCGGCAGGCTGGCTCGAATCCTACAAAGGTTCCTGGGAGGAAAGTCTCGACCGTCTCGACGAATATTTGGAGCACGTTCAGAATGGAGATGCCAAGTGATCAGTACAAATCGTGAGACCGAACTCGTCATAACGCGCACCTTCAACGCCCCATGCGCATTGGTCTTCAAGGCGTATTCAGAATCGGAACGGCTGGCGAAGTGGTGGGGTCCCGCTGGTCTAACCTGGGTCACGTCCAAGCTCGATTTTCGCCCGGGGGGCTATTTTCACTACTGTATGAAAGCGCCCGACGGACGTGAGATGTGGGGCCGCTTCGACTATGTGGAAATTGATGAAATGGACAGGATCGTGTTCACCAACGCCTTCTCAGATGCGGCTGGCGCTGTTGCGCGCGCGCCTTTTTCGCCGGACTGGCCACTCGAAGTGATGAACGTCGTCACCTTTTCGGCCGATAACGAGAACACCACCACGGTCACGCTGCGCGCGTGGCCCCACAACGCCACGGATGCGGAACAGCAGGCTTTCAGCGCTATGCGCCCGTCGTTGCAGCAAGGCTTTGCCGGGACGTTCGATCAACTCGCGGATTACCTGTCAAAGGCGGTTTGACGGCAGAGACGATCCCACGCCGCGCCAAATTCCGCTCAGGCTCACGCACTTCCGCGTTCGTGTTTTATCCGCCTATGCGACAAAAGTGGGCCGTTCGTTAGTTCGGGCCGTGTCTATGAACTGCCCTCGCCTGACGACGGGGCCTGAGCCTCTTCCATTCGCCGCCCTGGCCAAGGCTGTTGGCGAAGCGGCACCCCGGATAACGCTGTTCAATTTCGCGAGAGCGCGTAGGCTCCGCGCCTGTATGAGGGCTGGCGCGCCAATCGCGAGTTCGAGACCTCGCACACCATGGTTCGCCAACATCGCAAGGGGGAACCGTCATGATTTTCGGCATGTCTGTCGCGCTGTTCACGACCATCCACGTGATCATCAGCCTGGTCGCGATCCTGGCCGGCTTCGTCGTCGTATTCGGAATGTTGCAGAACCGGCACTCGGGCCTCTCGGCGGCGATCTATCTGGTGCTGATCGCGCTCACCAGCCTGACCGGCTATCCGATCCCGCCGCTGGGTTTCGATCCGCCACGCATCGTCGGGACCATTTCCCTGGTGGTGATCGTGATGGCCGCCGCCGCGCTCTATGTCTTCCGCCTGAACGGGGTGTGGCGCGGCATCTATGTGGTGACCGCAGTCGCGGCGCTTTATTTCGACTGCTTCGTTGGCGTCGTGCAGGCCCTGGCCAAGGTCGCGGCGCTCCACGCCCTGGCGCCGACCCAGTCGTCGCCGGGGTTCGCGGTGGCGCAGATCGTCGCATTGGCCATCTTCGTCTTCCTCGGCTATTTCGGCCTGAAGCGCTTCCACCCCGGCGCCGTCTGAGCGCCAAGGCCGATCAGGGCTTCTTCTTCGCCGTCGCGTCGGTCGAATGGCCGTAGTCGTGGCGCCAGCGGACCGCCAGCTTGGCGCCCGCCTCGCCGCCGACCTGGGAGATCAGCGACAGGCCGTGGGGCGCCCGGTATTCGACCTGGGCGGAGGGGCCGTAGCGGCCGCCGCCGGTGAGTTCCAGATAGACGCGCTTGCCGATGTATTTGCCGCCGGAGACGGTGACGCCCGACGCCGAGTCGCTGCCAAGGGCCAGGCGGTCGAGGCGGGCGAAATTCTGCAGGCCGCCCAGGATGTCGAAGCCGCCGCCGGTGGCCAGCGTCGCCAGGGCCGCGGCCAACTGGGCCGCCTCCACGCCGGACAGCTGCGAGGCCGAGGTGCCGAACAGCACCTGGGCCAGGATCTCGTCCTGAGGCAGGACGGGCGTCGATGAGAGCGTGATTTCCGGCTTGGCGGCCGTGCCGGCGATATTGATGGTCGCTGTCAGGGTCGGGTCGTCGCGGCTGGCGGTGATGTCCAGCCGGATCGCCGCCGGGTCGCTGGCCAGATAGACGGTCGACTGGGTGTCGATCTCGAAGCGCTGGCCGGCGAACTGGTAGTCGCCGCGCACCACATTGGCCGTGCCCTGCAGGATCGGCCTTGCGGTGTCGCCGGTGACGGTGGCGTCCAGGCTCATCTCGGCATTCAGGCCCAGGCCCTTGACGAAGACGTTGCCCGGCGCGCGCAGATGAATGTCGAGCGCCGCCGACAGGCTGCGGTCGACGGCCTGGGCCTGCAGCCCGTTGTCCAGGCTGGCCGGCCGGTTGCGCTCCACCACGTCCATGCTGACCACGCCGGGCGGCGCGCGGCTGGTCTTGGCGGAAATGTCGGCGCGGTTGATCAGCAACTGGCCGGCCATGGTGGCCTTGCCGGCGGCGTTGCGCGAAATGGTCACCGAGCCAGAGGCGGTCGCCGTCGCCGTCTCGTTGTCGAGCAGCTGGAAGGACTTCAGCGTGACGGCGAGCGTGCTTTCGCCGCCCTTGGCCAGGCTGACCACGCCCTGGCCGGACAGCGTGCCCGACTTGGCGTCGGCGGCGGTGAAGCTGCGCACGGAGATGACGTCCTGGGCCAGATCCGCCTGGGCGACCACATTGCGCAGCTTGAGACCGGTCGCGGCGTCCTCGAACCGGCCCTCGGCGAGGCTGGCCTGACCGGTAAAGCTCGGCGCGTTCAGGGTGCCGGCGATGGCGCCGTGGGCGATGGCGCGGCCGGCGCGGGTGCGCGTGCCGCCGAACAGCAGCTGCCAGACCGGCTCGATCTCGCCGTCGACGTCGAAGCGCCCGGTCATCGGCCGCTCGGCGGCGATCGCGACCCGGAACGGCGCCGCCGAGGCTTCCGCCGGCAGGTCGAGATTGACGCTGGCCCGGCCGCCGGACTGGTTGGTCGCGGTGGCGTCCACAGCCAGTCGCGCATTGGCCAGGCTGGCCTTCACCTCCCCGTCCAGCGCCAGCTTGGCCGGCGCGTCCCGCACCCGGGCGCCCGCCAGGTGCGCGGTCAGGGTTCCGCCCAGGGTCTGGTCGTGGCCGTCCAGCGCCAGGTCGGCGTCGACCCGGCCGGTAAAATCGTCATCGACGGCGGCCATGTCGACATTGTCCAGCTTGGCCCTGGCGGTGAAGGCCGATCCGGCCTGGCGCGCGTCGAGGTCGAGGCGGCCTGAGCCGATCCCGAGGCTGGCCTTGGCGGTCTGGTCCGCGCCGCCGAAGGTGAACTGGGCCGGCGTCAGGGTGTGAAATGCGGCCTTGCGGATCTTGCCCGCGCCTTCGAAACTGACCGCATAGACGCCGCCGGTCTCGCCGGCGACACCCGCGCCCTGCAGGCGCACCGGCGTGCCCGACCAGGCCAGGTCGCCACTGATCTTGTAGGCGGCGTGGCTGAGCGGCCCGTCGGCGCTCAGATCGATGGAGGTGGCCACCAGGTCCGAGCCGCGCGGCGCGGCGTTGGTCGCCTTCAGCCGCAGGCTGGCGACCGGCGCACCGGCGGCATCGGCGATCTTCAGCTGCGCCTCGACATGGCCCTGGGTGAGGAAGGCGCCCTGGCCGGCGCTCAAGGATAGATCGGCGACCGAGGGCGCATCGCCGGTCAAGGTCAGGGCGCCCGTCGCCGTCGCGCCGCCGCCCGCCGCGTCGATGCCGCTCAGCGCCAGCCCGCCGGGGATGAAGCGGAAGGCCGCCTTGGCGCGGGCCGGGCCATAGTCGCTGGAGGCGGTCAGCGCGACGTCGCCGTTGAAGCCCTCGGGCGCGCTGATGAAGGACAGCACCAGGTGGGCGGGCTTCAGCGTCAGGTCCGGCAGGTCGACGCGTTCGAGTTCGGCTAAGAGGTCGATGCGCGGCGCGGCCCAGGTTCCGGTCACCGCGCCATTGCCCGACGCCGCGCCGGCGATCTCGACCGGGCCGGCGTCGAAGGGGCCGTGGGCGGTCCAGTTCAGCGCCAGTTTCAGGGCCCCGTCCTTGCCGATGGGCCCGGCGCCCTGCACGTCCGCCGCCGCGCCGGAAAGGTCGGCCTTGGCGATGACGATGGCGCCGTCGTCATAGGTTCCGGTGGCGCTCAGCTTCGGCTTGTCGCCCAGCAGGCGGTCGAGCTGGTCGAGCCCGCTGGCGAAACCGGCGCCCTGGGCGCTGAGATCCACCGCCCAGGGGCCGCCCAGGCGCGATTGGCCGGCCGACCAGGTCGCATCGACACCTCCCCGCGCGCCCGGACGGGCCATGGCCAGGTTGGAGACCTTCAAGTTCCCCTTGAAGCTGAGGCCGCCGAGCAGACCGCGCTCGCCGGTGGCGTCGAGCGCCAGGCCGGAGCCCTGCGCCTTCAGCGACTGGATCAGGTAGCGGCCATCGGCCAGCCGCGAGGCCTCAAGGGTCGCATGCGGCCGCCCGCCGATCATGGCCGCGAGCAGGCCCGAGCCCCGGCCCTGTTCGCCGGTGGCGTCCAGCTTCAGCCGCCATTCGCCCTTGGCGCGGGTCAGTTCGACCGGCCCGGCGACGCGGGCCAGGCCATAGCCGCCGAGGCTGAGTTGCTCCACCGCCGCGTTGCCGACAAGTCGCCAGTCGCCCAAGCCGCCTTTCAGCTGGCCGTTCAACACGCCCCGGCCCATGGCGGGCGCGGCCAGGATGCGGCGCAGGTCGGTGACGCTGGCCTGAACGGTCAGGCCGCTTGTGCTGGTCAGCTTGTCCGCATTGGCGACACCGACGGCCTGGGCGGCGGCATTGTCGGTGCGGGTGAAGAGAGCGACGCCATAGAGGTCGCCGCCGGCCGGGCGTCCGGCGGCGGTGAACCGCACCTGGGGCCCCAGGGCGTGCAGCATGGGTGCGGTGAGGCGCGAGGCGGTCAGCGAGACCTGGCCGCTGGCCTCGCCGCCGGCCTTGGTCCAGGTCCCATCGGCCGTGGCGACCGGCTGGTCGCCGGATATGGCGCGCAGGTGCAGCCAGCCGGCGCCCTGCGCGCCGCCGGACTGGGCGTCGAGCGAGAAGGCCCTGTTGGCCGGCAGGCCCAGGAGGCCGGCTATGGCCCCGCCTTGCGCCTCGCGCGCCTGGGCGGTGATGGCCAGCCGCTGGTGGACTCCGAAATCGTAGCGGGCGTTGAGACCATCGCCCGGATGCAGCCGGCTCTGCGCCACCAGCGCGCCGGCGATGGCGCCGTTGCGCTCCAGGTCGAGCGAGCCGGCGGTCGCGAACAGGCCCCTGGCGGAACTCGCCGCCGGCAGGGTCTCGATCTCCAGGCTGAACCGGTCGACCTGCACGGCCACGGCCTGGCGCTTGGCCAGGTTGCCGGGCTCGAACACCGGCGCCCGGATGATCTGCACCTGACCGATCAGGTCATCGACCTGCACTCGGCGCCGCAGCAGGTCGATCGGCCGCCAGCGGATCGCGATCCGGCGCGCGTCGAGCCAGACGCCGGTGCGGTCGGCGATGGTCAGCCGGGTGACCCCGAAATCGCTCCAGAGATCGCCCTCCAGGCCCTCGACGTGCAGCCGCCCGAACTGGCCGACCTGCAGGCCCTCAAGCCGTTCGGCGATGAAGGTGCGGCCGGCGGGCGTCAGGGGTCCGAACCGCGCGATCACCCCGGCGACCAGAACAAGGCCGATAACCAGCACCAGCACGTCCAGCGCCAGATGGCCCCACAGTGACGGCTTGCGCGGGGGCGCCTTGGGGGGCGGCTTGGCCGGTTTCGGCAGCGGCGCTGGTTCGGGCTCGCTCAAAAGCTCTGGCCGATGCTGAGATAGAGCTGGATGAAGCCATCGCCATGGCGGCGGGTGAGCGGCGTGGCGATGTCCAGCCGGATCGGCCCGAAGCCCAGGTTATAGCGCAGGCCGACGCCCACCCCGACCTCCGGATGGGCGAAGTCGGGCGCCAGTTTGGTCCCGACCGCGCCGGCGTCGATGAAGCCGACCACGCCCCAGCGCTGGGTCACCCGCTGGCGCACCTCGATGGAGCTCTCGAACAGGGAGAGTCCGCCCTCCGGCGTGTTGTCGGCATAGCGCGGCCCCACCGCCTGATAGGCATAGCCGCGCACCGAGCCGCCGCCGCCGGCGTAGAAGCGGTCCTGGGCCGGCACCAGCGGGATGTCGCCGCCGGCGATCTCGCCGAGCTTGATCCGGCCGGCGATCACCGTCCTGGCCGTGGCCCCCAGCGGCAGATAGGCCGACACCTGGGCCTGGGCCTTCAGATAGACGATCGAGCCGTCGCCGATACTGGCCTTGGGCTCCACCCGCGCGTCCAGCCGCCAGCCGGAGGTCGGATCGAGCGGATCGTTCGACCGGTCGACCGCGAAGGCGACCAGGCCGCCGAGCGTGGCCAGCTTGCGCTGGTGGTTGAGGGCGATGAAGTTGGCCGCTTCCTTTTCGTTGGTCTCGGTGGCGTCCAGCGACAGCCCGTAGGTTAGGAATGAGGTCTTGCCGAAGCGCCGCGTCAGGTCGGCGCTGATCCCGCCGCCGTAGTCCAGATAGGCCGGAGTGTCGTCGCGATAGAGGGCCGCGGTCAGTTTCAGGGTCTGTTCGGGCCGCCTCCAGTCAGGCAGGGCGAGCTGGCTCTGCAGCCGGCTGTCGATCTGGGCGATGCGGAAGATGTTGGTCAGGGTGTCGCCGCGGCCGAGGCGATTATACAGGATCCAGCGGCTGTCGACGCCGATGCCCTCGCCGGTCGAATAGCTGGCGCCGAGTTCGAGCGTGCCCTTCGGCCGGTCGGAAAGGCTGACGATCACCGGCCGCTCGCCCTTCACCGCCTGCTCGGCCGGGGCCAGCGAGACCGTGACCCGGTCATAGACGCCCGAATCGAGCAGGCGGCGCTCCAGCTCGGCCACCGACTTGGGGCGATAGGGATCGCCGACGCGCCAGGGCGCCAGGCGCGCCACCCATTTCGGATTGGTGCGGCCGTGGGTGATCACCTCGACATCGCCCAGATGCACCAGGTCGCCGGCGGCGATCCGGAAGGCCGGCTGCACGGTGAAATCGGCATGATCGACCACCACTTCGCGCGATTGCGCCGTGGCGTCGGCGAAGCCGCTTTCGCGCAAGGCCGCGACGATGCGGCCCTCGGCGGCGATGATGTCGACCGCGCGGCCGGGATCGCCCGGCTTGAGCGCCATCGCGGCCTGGGCGGCGGCGGCGATCTTGGGGTCGGGCGGCGCGCCCGCCCACTCGATATGGGGCTGGGCGATCTTCGAGCGTGGGCCGGGGGTGACGGTGACGAAACCCTGAGGCTGGTCGCCGTCGCCGATGCCAGGCTCGACCACATAGTCGTAATAGCCCTCGGAACGCAGAACGGCGATGGCGGTCTCGCCGGCCTCGCGGGCGCGGCGGTCGGCCTCCAGCCGGCTGGTCGGCGCCGCCGCGGGTGTCCCGATGGCCTGCTGGATCTCGGTCCTCAGGCTCGAGTCGAGGGTCCCGCGCACGTCGATGCGTTGCGGCGCTGCCAGCGCCCGACCCGGAGTCAGGCCCGCGGCCGCCAGCACGCAGAAAGCCGAGGCGGCGACCCCGAATCCAAGGCGTCCCAACAGACTGTCCCTTTCGCCGCCCCCGGCTGGCGGTTTAGCCTAAGCCGGCCCGCGCTGTCACCCGTGTCGCTGCGCCGCATTTCTTGGGAAATCGGTCAAAAGGCGCCCTTTTCTTGGGCGCCGGAACGGCCGGCGCGGAACCCGCCCAGACGTCGGGTGATTTCATCGCACACCGGACTAGCTTGCTCCCAGGGCCGGTTCGCAGCATGGATTGACGATGAAAGCGGTCGGGAGTTCTGCCGGCGTGGCGCAAACGCAGGATATTCCGGCATCCCTGTTCCCGTCCGCGGCCTTCTATAGCCCCGGGCGCTCCTATGATGAGATGTTCGCGGCCGACGGCTCGGTCCGCGCCCACTACGTGGCGCTACAGAACCGGATGTCGTCGCTGAGTCCCACCGAGCTCGCCAACCGGCAACGGACGCTGGAACAGTCCTTCCTGCTGCAGGGCATTACCTTTACCGTCTATGGGGCCGAGGCTACCACAGAGCGGATCATTCCGACCGACCTCTTCCCACGCATCATCCCCGCGGCCGAATGGGCCAAGATCGAGGCCGGGCTGACCCAGCGCCTGAAGGCGCTCAACCTCTTCCTGGCCGACATCTATGGCGACCAGAAGATCCTGGCCGACGGGTTGGTCCCCCGCGAACTGATCCTGGACGCCCCCTCCTACCGGCGCGAGATGCGCGGGCTCTACGTGCCGCACAACACCTATGTGAACGTTTCCGGCGCCGACCTGATCCGTGACGAGGCCGGCGAGTTCGCGGTGCTGGAGGATAATCTGCGCGTGCCCTCCGGCGTCTCCTACATGCTGGCCAATCGCGACGCCGCCAAGCGCACCTTCCCCGGCACCTATCGCACCGCCAATGTGCGGCCAGTCGAGCGCTATCCGGACCTGCTGCTGGCGACCCTGAAGAGCCTGGTCGCCGACTGGCGGCCCAATCCCCAGGTCGTGGTGATGACCCCCGGGGTCTACAACTCCGCCTATTACGAGCACGCCTATCTGGCGCGGCTGATGGGCACGCCGCTGGTCGAGGGCCGCGACCTGCTGGTCCACGACAACATGGTCTATATGCGCACCACCGTGGGCCTGCGCCGGATCGACGTGATCTACCGCCGCGTCGACGACGACTTCATCGACCCCCTCACCTTCCGGCGCGATTCCGGGCTCGGGGCCGCGGGCCTGTTCAACGCCTATCGCGCCGGCAATGTGGCGATCGCCAATGCGCCGGGCACCGGGGTCGCCGACGACAAGGCGGTCTATGCCTATACCCCCGAAATCATCCGCTACTATCTGTCGGAAGAGCCGATCCTGCCGATCATCGAGACCTTCCTCTGCCGCGAACCGAGTCAGCTCAGCCACGTCCTGGCCAATCTGCACAAGTTCGTGGTCAAGGCGGTCGGCGCGTCCGGCGGCTACGGCATGCTGGTCGGCCCGCATGCCACGGTCGCCGAGCGGGCGGAGTTCGCCGAGCGCATCAAGGCTGACCCCGACAACTACATCGCCCAGCCGACCATCCAGCTCTCCACCGCCCCATGCCTGGTGGACGGGCGGATCGAGCCGCGGCACGTGGATCTGCGGCCCTTCGTCCTGGCCGGACAGCGGATCGTGGTGACGCCCGGCGCGCTGACCCGCGTGGCGCTGAAGCGCGGCTCGCTGGTGGTCAATTCCAGCCAGGGCGGCGGCTCGAAGGATACCTGGGTGCTGGCTGACGAGGACCCCGTCCCATGATGCTCGCCCGCGTCGCCGACAGCCTCTACTGGATCGGCCGCTATGTGGAGCGGGCCGAGCATATCAGCAGGCTCTCCGACGTCATGCTGACCGCGACCCTTGACCAGAACGACGCCGCCGTCGCCGTCGCCCAGCTGGCCCTGGCCTCGATCGGCGGCCCGGATGTCGAGGCGGCGCCCTATGACGCCGTGCACAGCCTGGTGTTCGAGCGCGAGAACCTGGGCTCGGTGGTCACCTCCCTGGCCCGGGCGCGGGAGAACGCCCGCCAGGTGCGCGACCAGATCACCACCGAGACCTGGGAGCGGCTGAACATGCTCTATCTGCGGGTCACCGACCCGCGCGCCGAAGAGGCCTTCACCAACGGCTCCTCGGTCTTCCTGCACGAGATCATCGCCGATCTGCACCTGTTCAAGGGCGCGGCCGACGCCACCATGAGCCACGGCGAGGGCTGGCGGTTTCAGCTGCTGGGTGTGCATCTGGAGCGCGCGCAGCTGATCGCGCGGCTGCTCGAGGTCTGTTTCGGCGACCGCGCCGGCGAAAAGACCCTGAGCGACCACCGCACCCAGATCTCGGTGCTGCGCATGGCCTGCGCCATGGAGCCGTATCTGCGACTCTATACCGCCGAGATTCAGCCGCAGCGCATGCTGGAATTTCTGCTGTTCGACGAGGACTTCCCGCGCTCGATCCGGTTTTCCACCAACCGCATCGAGGAGCATCTGACCAGCCTGGCGCGCCGCGACCAATATTACGAAGGCGCCGAGCCGGACCGGCTGGCCGCACGTCTCTCAGCCCGATTGAAGTTCGCCGACATGGACGAGACCCTGGGCGCGGGCGCCATCCTTGGCACGGTGGTCAGCGAATGCTCGCGCATTCATCACGCCATCTACGAGACCTTCGTGGCCTACCCGCTCGAAGAAAGGCTGCCGGCCTAAAATCAATGCTGCTCGAAATCCGCCACCTGACCCAGTATCGCTACGACGCTCCGGTGCGCGAGAGCGTCATGGAGCTCTGGGTGCAGCCGCAGAAAAGCGCCAGCCAGCGGCTGATCAGCTTCGAGCTGGAGTTGGATCCGGCGGCGCAGCTGTTCTCCTATGTCGATACCTTCGGCAACGCCGTCTATCATTTCGACGCGCCGCAGCCGCACGACCGTCTGGCCATCCGCTCGCATTCCCTGGTCGAGACCGAGCCGGCCGAGACCCTGCCAAACGCGCTGGACATGGGCGAGTGGCAGCGGCTGAAGAGCGAGTTCGTCCGTGGCCAGCAGTTCGACTTCCTGCGCCCCTATGGCCATGCGGTCACCACGCCGGCCCTCGAAGCTTTCATCCGCGCTTTCGAGATCGACAACTTGCGCCACGCCGACCCGCTGACAGCCGCGCGCAACCTTTGCCAGACCCTCTATGAGGGGCTGGGCTACGAGGCTGGCGTCACCCGCGCCGACAGCCCGATCGACGTGGCGCTGGAGGCCGGGCGCGGCGTCTGCCAGGACTTCGCCCACATCATGCTGGCCATCTGCCGCGGCTGGGGCCTGCCGGCGCGCTACGTCTCCGGCTATCTTTACACCGATGCGGCCGAGGGCGGTTTCCGCTCCAATCCGGACGCCACCCACGCCTGGGTCGAGGTCTTCCTGCCATCGCTGCGCTGGGTGGGGTTCGATCCGACCAACAATACCCTGACCAGCGAGCGCCACGTCACCGTCGCCGTCGGCCGCGACTATGACGACGTGCCGCCCTCGCGCGGCGTCTTCAAGGGCGACGCCGAGAGCGCGCTCGAGGTCGCCGTCTCGGTCCGCCAGACCCGCACCGCGGCGGCCGAACCGGAATTCCTGCGCACCGGCCGCCCGGTGATCTCAGGCACGGCGCGGCGAAGGCTGGCGGCCGAAGCGGCCGAGGAGCAACTTCAGCAGCAGCAGCAACAACAACAGCAATAGGCGCGAAGCGGTCCCGCTAGAGCGTGGCGATCCGGCTCAGAAGCGGCCGGTAGTGTTCGATGTCGGGCGCCAGGCGTCCCGCCACCTTGCCCGCGTCGTCCCAACGCCGAAGCCGGATCGCATCGGCGGCGAAGCGGCCGCGCTCGAAGCGGCGGCATTGGGCTTGGGTGAACCGGCCGCCTTGCAGGCTCAGGCTTAAGGTCGAGGCCGGGCTGAGGGTGGCCTCGTAGCCCGGCTCGGCCGTGCACAGGTAGCGCTTGGCCGACACGTGCTGGGCGATGGGCCCTGTCACCTCGGGCCCGAACCACCGCCTGAGCGCCCGCGAGCCGTAAACCTCGTGCCGCGCGTCCTGGCCATCGCGCCCGGCCGCTTCGCCGCGGCCTTCGAACAGGTGGCCATAGTCGTGCAGCAAGGCCGCCGCGATCAGAGGCTCGCCGGCCCCCTCCTGCCCCGCCAGCAAGGCGCACTGGAGCGCGTGGTCGAGCTGGGTGACGTCCTCGCCATAGGCCTCGCCGCCGCGCTCGGCGAAGGCCTGGAAGATCTCATCGAGGCTCGCTTGCATCCGCCGCCTCGCCCGATCAGCCCGCGAGCCCGCCGCCCAGGGCGGGAATCAGGTCGGCGACGGTTTCGATCACCAGGTCCGCCCCCGCGGCCATCAGCCGGTCGCCGGCGATCTTCACGCGCTTTGCGCGCTCGTCGGGCTCGAGCGCCGCGAACAGGACCCGCGACAGGCCGATCCCGTTGCCGGACGCCGCGACGCCGACGGTGAAACAGCCGGCGGCGCGGCCCTCGGCGATCCCCGCCTCCGCATCGTCCACCTTGACCACGCGCGACAGCGGCCAGACGCCCAGTTCCGCGCAGGCCTTGTAGATCATGAGCGGCGACGGCCGTCCCTCGGGGGTTTCGCCGGAGCAGACCAGGTGGTCGGGCGCGTAGCCCTGCGCGGCGGCCCTGGTCAGCACC